>CAYNUX010000522.1:0-2804 GCA_964400115.1 uncultured Cytophagia bacterium | reverse complement strand
GCCTTTTGTATGGATTTCGTATTAAGGGTTTCACCATCAGATACGGCTCCATAATCAACAATATTGTGCGCAGGATTGGCGATTGCCTGACTTGCGCCATCACTCAGAAACACAATTATAAACAGGCTCAACACAATCCATTTTGTAAAGACGATCGGATGACCATTTTCCATTTTTACCTCACTTTGATAACAAAATTCTTGTCGATCCTTAAAATTTGACGTATTTGCCGTGATACCTCTTTTTTATCAAGCCGTTTGCCGATAAGCACCAAACGGTTGGTTTCTTTTTGATGAGGAATGGGATTCAGAGAATGCCTGTCCACAGTGGCATCGAAATAATGAGAATGGCCTTTGATATTCAAAAATCCTTTCATGCGGATGACCCTGGAATGCATGTGATCAAGAAATCGCTCGACATCCTCAAGGGCGAGTTCACCTTGGAATTCGACACTCGCAGATTCCAGAGGATCGGGCCGTCCTTCTCCTGGAGCACCGGACGGACTTGAAGCGGCGCGAACAATATTGTTCAAAACAGCCAGATCGAATTGTGCAAAATGGGTGGTCATGATCTCTGCTGTCGTCATGTCTCTCAAGAGCTGTTTCAATTCAGACAGGGTTTCTTTAGACACCTGATCCGCTTTGTTGAGCAGGAGCAGGTCAGCATCTCTGATCTGACTGGCCGGGGCGTTGAAAATCGAATTGATTTTCAAAAAATTACAGGCGTCGACGAGACAAACCACGGCTTTTAATTCAAGGAACGGACTGATATTGGGCAACGCCAGCATCTTTTCCATATCGGTCGTATCTGCCAATCCTGTGGCTTCGATGAGCAACAGATCGGGTTGAATCTCGGTCGCGATCCTGGCCACCGCATCGATAAAATCGGTGCGGACGCAGATACAAAAAAGACTTCCCTTGTTCAGCTCGATGGTAGTAAAATCCCCTTTGGGAATCAATTCTGCATCGATACCCATATCGCCAAATTCATTGACCAGGACGGCGAGTTTACGATCATGATAATGATCGATGAGCCGGTTCAGCAGGGTGGTTTTTCCGGCGCCGAGAAATCCGGTCAAAAGAATGGTGGGGACTATTCTAATATTTTCAGCCATTCCTTGATAACCTCGACATTTGGGACCCGACCGACAGATTTTACGTTTTCATTCACTGCAACGACTGCAGGTATAGAGGCGACACCATAGTCCTTGATTTTTTCTTTGTCCGTTACGGAGACGAGTTCTACGTTGCTTCCCAGTTCTCTGACGGCTTGCTGAGCATGTTCCCAGACTTGCATAAACTCTGCCCCTCCATCCCCGAGGATCAAAAGCTGACCACGGTGCTGCCGGAGACGCATGGAAAATTTTTCATTGATACGCTCCTGAATCGCAGCAATCAGCTCCTGGCGAGGCGGGATAGTGCTGACAAACTTGATTTTTCCGTCAATGCATATGGTGGGTACATTTTTGACCATGAGTCCCATCATAAATTCAACAGACTCTTTTTCCTTAATGGGCCGCTCCCGCCACACCACGAGCTCTCCGAAAAAAGGCACCACTGCCTTGACGGCTTCTACCATGTATTGACAGGGAGGACACGACTCTGAATCCAGTGTAATCACATCCACTACCACCTTGTCAGCTTGTCCATACTCGCTCAGGTTCATCCCTTCTTCCACCTGTTGATGGCTGGCCAAGAGTTCACGTGCCACCTGCTGTTGATATTCATCCCGCACCAATCCGGCCACCAATTGCAAGTTCTTTGCCGGTACGGCAAAAGGGAGATCGCACCCGGGAGCAAGAATGAAACCGGTGTCTCCTCCGACATCCATACACTCGATAACATTTCTTCGAACATCGTCCTCCGACCCCATCAGTAAAATGGTAGTGAGTTTTAGATTGCCCCCAAACGAAAGGTCAAAGGAACTGCATATCTCTTTGACATAATCGAGGGGGATATTTTCATCGACAGAAATATTATCCGGACCGGTTTCACACATGGCTTGGACGTTTTTCTGGGCATGACCGCAAACAAAAAAAGAAGAAAAAACATCACGCGAACGAATATGATCGAATATCTGTGTGGCAAAAGGGGTAATAAATTCTCTGAACGCCTGGGGGGAAATCTGGCTGGTCATAGGATCGACCAGGGAAACGATATCAATCCCCGCATCGATATAAAGGTCGGCGACTTTACGGCCGACCTGGGTGGCAAATTCCAATAATTCCTTGACCTTTTCCGGGCTATCGTACATGTCCATAAAGATATCCGTGCCTTGCAAATGCAGAGCCAGTGTGAACGGACCGGTAACGAGGCCATAGAGTCCGACATCAAGATCCTCTTTTTTCAAGCGTTCGATCACTCGTACAACATCCTCGATTCGGCCGGGAGCCGATTTTACCTCGGGCAGTTCGCTGATTGTTTTGTCAGCAAGCACATGCTCGACGATTGCCGGTGGGTTCTCTTCCGACCATCGCACCCCACACCCCAAAGCCTCTGCCTCGACAGAAAGATCAAAGTTAACCGGTATGCCGTCCGGGTTATAAAGTTCAATGGCTTCAAGAGTCCCTTTTGCCATCAAATCAACAGACTTTAGATAGGTCTCTGCCGATTTGTCGATCAGGGCCCCTCCATGGCATCCCACAAACGGCACCCAGGCAGGCCTCTCGGTTTTACCCCCCTTTAAAGCCTTAAATAACAATTGTTTTGACATAATTCCTCCGTATACGATAGCGGCTTTTATGGCCACTGAATATTGACCACGATAAACGCAAAGCCCATAACCCCCAGAGCGATTGCGAAACA
>CAYNUX010000521.1:0-2809 GCA_964400115.1 uncultured Cytophagia bacterium | reverse complement strand
GGCGAAAAAAGGTATATCCGCGGCGATTGGTGATATCGGCATTCTTGTCAAACGTGTCGATGAGATTTTTATTTAAATCATATATCATTCTTTCCCATTTGGCAGGGCTTGCAATTTTGCCGTTTTGCTCGATTTCTTTCTTCAAGTTATTTTCAAAATCCCACCACGCTTTTCCCTGTCCGTCGATGAGTCCGTCGCCTTTGATGCTGATATTTTCCGCTTTATAAGCATAAATGGGAGGTGAAAAATTGGTATATTCGGTGCCGCCGTGCCTGGACTTGACCATGGGTAAAAAATCATCGAAATTCTGACTGAATTCCAATGTTGCCCCGGCATCAAGATACAGGGTTATATGGCTTTTTAGATGTAGTGAGCCTGTCAAATACTTTCCCGGGGGAAAGTAGAGAGTTCCGCCTCCTTTTCCGTGCAAATCTTTGATCAGCATTGCTATGGCATTCGTATTGAGTGTAGCGCCGTCGTTTTTTATACCATAATCCAGAACATTATTAAACCCGTTTTGTGAGATTGCGTTTTGGTGTGCGAGTATAACTATTATGATGACAATCAAGAAAAACAAATCTCGTGTCGGAAAAGGGATCTTCATGTGTGCCTCTAATGTTGTGGTTTCGAATATTTCTTTTTCGGTTCTTTATCAACAACCCCTAATTTTTGGGCCCATGCATTATAAAACGATTTCATTTCTGTCACTTTGTCGGGATAATTTTCTGCCAGATTATTCAATTCTGTACGATCCGCATCCAAATTATAGAGCTCCCAGTTGCCGGTTTCTCTAAGCACCAGTTTCCATTCTCCTCGCCGGACAGCACGCCGGCCATTGTGTTCCCAAAATATGGGGTGATCATACTGTCTTGATTTGCCTTGAAAAATGGATTTCAGGCTTTTTCCTTCGAGGGGGGTAATCGGTTTTTTGTTATATGCATCGGGATAACCGACTCTTGCGATATCGCAGCAGGTTGCCATGATATCAACGATATGGCCCGGCTGATCGGTTATGGTTCCCTTTTCGATGATTCCCTCTGGCCACCTGGCGATCAAGGGCGTCGTGATTCCGCCTTCATGAATCCACTTTTTAAAATACCGAAAAGGGGTATTGCTGGCATTGGCCCAACAGAGGCCATAGCTCCAGTAGGACTCGATATGTCCGGGCGGATATCCGCTATCGCGAAAGTCTTTTCCGAATGGACCATATTCGTTGCTGGCTCCATTATCTGACAGGAACAGGATCAGGGTATTTTCATCTTTTCCTGAACGGTCAAGTGCCTTGAGAACCTTACCGATTCCCTGGTCCATAATATCGATTTGTGCCGCATAAATAGCCATCTTTAAATCGGCAGTATCCTTGTCCTTCACATCTTGCCATAATTCAGCATCATCATCCAGTGGCGAGAGCGGGTATTTTTCATCGATCAGGCCCATTTCAACCTGACGGTCATATCGTTCTTTTCGCAGGGCTTCCCACCCCTTTAGATATTTCCCTCTGTATTTCTCGATTTCTTTTTTATGGGCATGCAGCGGGTAATGTGGAGCGGTATAAGCGACATACAAAAAAAAGGGATGGTCATCCTCTGCCAACTCGTCGATATATTTTACAGCATGATCGGTTATGGCATCAGTCATATAAAAGCCGTTTTCCGGTGGATACCACCGCTGATCATCGCTAGCCATAATACGGTCAGCACCGGGTTTATCCCGCCGTGGATCGAAATAGTTGGCTGCTCCACTGATCAATCCAAAGTAATGGTCAAATCCCCGGTCTGTTGGCCAGTGAGGTCGCATCTCCCCCACATGCCACTTGCCCGACATGGCAGTCCGGTAGCCCGCTTGCTTGAGCACCTCTGCGATCGTGACACAATGCGCATTCAAATATCCCTGATATGGACCCATCTTCTCAGGATCTTTTTCTCTGCTGATCATGCCCCCTATTCCGGTTTGATGAGGATACAGTCCGGTTAACAAGGATGCACGAGTTGGGCAACATCTTGCTGCATTGTAAAACTGGGAAAAGCGGATGCCGTTTTTGGCCAATCGATCGAGGTTTGGGGTATCGATTTCACTGCCATAACACCCCAGATCTGAATACCCCATATCATCAGCCAATATGAGTATGATGTTGGGGCGTTTTGCAATCGATTTTCTTTTTCCGCTGCAAAAAGATTGAATCCATATTGGGATTGTTAAGGATAGCAAGGTGGTACTCGTTTTGCGAAGGAATTGTCTTCGTGAAACAGACAATGTTGTCATGTTGTCATCTCCTGGTTCAGATGGTGCCTCTTGATCCTGACCTATTGATCAGCAAACCGGGTGTCTCGGGTTTTGATATATTCAAAAGGAGGCCTGATTGCTTTTTCATGATCTATAACCGAATGAATATTTTAGCCGGACAACCGATATAATAGCGATCCCGCTGAGGGTGCAGTTCCAGATAACAAAATTTGGTTTGACTATTCTGGATCTTTAGTCTTGAAATTTCCAGGAAAATCTTTTCCTGGCCGGATGGAAATATCATACTTTTGGACAAGGCGTAACCATCTTTCACGACAGGTACAGGTTCTGTGACAGCGTACTTTATCATCAATGGTTTTTGCAAATCCCCGGTACGGTAAAAAATCACCGTTGACTGCAGAGATGTATCAAGAGAGGCATGAACGGTTTGTAGATACACAACCGGCTTTTCATCTCCGGCGGCATTGGTATTATTCAAATATTCTTCGATCTGGCAATAGCCATCCTGATCGAAATCCGTAAAGCCGTCTGATGAATCATTAGGATTGAATTGATATTGCTTCTC
>CAYNUX010000520.1:0-2810 GCA_964400115.1 uncultured Cytophagia bacterium | reverse complement strand
ACTAGATCCGTTTGAAAAAAAGATCGAAAACGACCTCGATCAATATAGATCTGCGTCAGCGGAAAAAAAACACCGTATTGAACGTGCGATACAAGGAGCCAGAGAAAGAAAAAGTATCACATTACGCCTTGAAAAGCAGGATTTGGAATTATTAAAAGATAAAGCCAAACAGGAAGGCCTGCCTTATCAGACCCTGATATCGAGCATTCTGCACAAATATGTCACCGGCCAATTGGTCGATGAACGAGAGATCATCAAAAGTATTCGTATTGTCAGAGATGCCGATGCCAAAGCTACACTCTCTATAGCATTTTTTCGCTACGGTAAAAACAATAACTTGTTGCCTCGTCAATAAAATGTGTGGGTTAATTTTGGCATAGGCAAGTTGCCAAGTTGATGATAAAGCGCGACTTGAACAGTGCAAAGTTGCTTAAATTCAGGTCATGCACACCCGACGATGTGTCCCTGATCTATTTTTATCAAAAGCAAAAATAACTTAGCCATCCCCCTTGAAGCATCAGGTTTTAAGGGGGGTGGTTTGTCGCTTTGGACCGGATTCTCCAGGATTTGAAAAAAACAATGATTCCGGGTTATTTCACCAGCACCATTTTCCCGGATTGCTGCACGTTTTCGCCTGCCTGTAAACGGGTCAGATAGACTCCACTGCTCACTTGCTGACCCAATAGATCATCACCGTTCCAGATAATGCGATGTGTCCCTGCTGTTTGTTCAGCATCCACCAAAGTTATCACATATTGGCCTTGCGCGTTCAATACATCCAGACGCACACGAGTCTCTATGGGCAAGTGATAAGAGAGCGTGGTGGTACCGTTAAAGGGATTAGGATATGCCGGATACAATGCAAACTCGTCAGGTACACTGTTTTCCACAAACGGATCCTGCACTGCTAACGGGAGATCGTTCAGGCTCACCAATCCGGCCAGCACAAGCCGAACAATGTCTGTCTGAAAAGGTATGGACAGGGTCTTGAATTCGTCTGCCGGACTGTGATAAAAGGGATTAAACGGCTCATTGCTTTCGATAAGAAATACGGCATCATATCCCTGAATTTGAAAATGATAATGATCGCTGGGTCCGCCTTTCATGATAACATCTACCGGTGTCAACTCTGTATACTTGGCCATATCAGCCAGGAGCGATACCAGCCATTCGGATTGATGGTTTCCCTGAATTCGAACCTGGCCATTATTGCGGTTTGTAAAAGCGATCATATCGAGATTGATCATTGCCTTGAGGGGTTTTTCTTTTTGCCGCATCGACTCGGCGGCATGTTTGCTCCCAAAGAGTCCGAGTTCTTCACCTGAAAAAAGCCAAAATTCCAGCGTATATTTTGGAGCCATTGCGCTCAGAATTCGAGCCAGTTCCAGCACACCGCTTGTGCCGCTTGCATTGTCATCGGCTCCGGGGGCATAGAGATAGGGATTCGTTGAATACGAGTCATAGTGGGCCCCGATAATAATAGAGCTATCCGGATAAACACTTCCCCGTAAAGTCGCGACAATATTCTCACTGCTATGATAAAACGGTTGTGGCTCTAGGGATTGCCAGGTTTCTCCGTTATCAAGAGAGGCATAGAGGGCACGGGAAGTGATCGCATATGCAATATTTTTGTCGTGTACCTGGACGTCAATAAAAGAGTGTTCTCCCTGATTGACGGACGTCCAGTGTGCTCCGCCATCGTTTGTCGTGAAAAGATCACCGCGCCATCCTGAAATCCAGCCGGTCTGTTGATCGAACCAATCCATTCCAAAAAAGTATTGGTTCGATCCGCTATAGATCTCTTGCCATGTGGCACCGCCATCCCGGGATTGCAGGATTACCGAAGTCGTGATACCGTGGTCGAAATAACCACCTATGATATAGCCGGTCCGGGAGTCGACAAAATGAATGTCTTCGAACACATAATTGCCCAGATCGCTGGTCGTCCAGGTCTGCCCTTTATCAATGGTTCTGGCAAGGGTTCCGTCATTGCCAATGGCAAATCCTGAATCCGGACTGATGAAAACGAGTTCTTCCAGAGGGTGTGGGCTGGAATATTGGACGGTCCATGTTCCCCCCCCATCTTGGGTATGCAAGATGCGACTGTTATTGCCGTACTCTTGAAAAGAAATAACCCACCCTGTCGTTGAATCCACGAAAACAAGACCGTCGAGATAGTCTTGTTCACCGCTGGCCATCGTCTGCCAGGTTTTGCCACCGTCAATCGTACGATACAGCCTGCCAATACTCCCTGCAGCCCATCCATGCATTGAATCGATGAACAGCAGATCGTTGATAAAATCATCGCCTGTTTCCAGTCGCACGCTCCATTCATTCATCAGAGGATCGCTGGATTCGGCCAAAATCCCTTTGCCGCCTCCGATCCAGACCCTTTCTGTATAGGGGTTATGGACAAGCTCTGACATGAGGGGGGCTTGATACGAATAGTTGTCGTATCGAGTCATCAGTCCTATATCTTGAAGCTTGTTAAACAAATATTTGCCGGCGTTTTGACGTTGACGGGTATATTCAAAACGGGTGCCAAAAGATTGCAGAGTTTTGATATAGGATGCAAGGGAATCTGCTTCTACGAGTTGTCCCAGCCAGTCAGCGCTTTTATGAATTCGACCCTTTGTTCGGGGGAGTCGTTCTTTAACGGGATGCAGGTCACCCTGTGAGACCAACCCCCTCATATTGTATTCCAGAAAGGAGCGATATTTGGGGTGGGCCGGCAGGTCGGGTAATAAATTTGGGTCCGGCTGCGCAAGTGCTGACGCAACGATTCCTATGAGATACAGAGAGATGATGCA
>CAYNUX010000519.1:0-2819 GCA_964400115.1 uncultured Cytophagia bacterium | reverse complement strand
GCATTCAGTTGACCACGGGTACAGGGAGTTATAATACCCGAAAATTCTCTTTAGAGGCTGGTTCAGGACTGGTCAATAACAGCTATGCAGTGTATGGCCGGTTTTCCCGCATTGAATCAAATGGTTACAGAGATCATTCAGGCGTTGAACTATGGTCTTATTTTATCGCAGCGGAACGATACGGCGAGCACACCACCACCAAATTCAATATCTATGGCGGGCCGGAGGTGACATATGCCTCGTGGGGTGCTGTGCGCGAAGACGTCATGGAAAGAGATCGTACTTTCAATCCCACAAGCGCGGATTATAAAAATACGATAGACAATTTCAATCAACCTCACTATGAGCTTTTTCATGAATGGACTCTTTCCCCTAACGTAAAGCTCAACAATACCTTTTTCTATATTTTAGGTAAAGGGTATTATGAAGGGTTGAAAACCAATCGGCGATTACGAAATTTCGGTTTTCCGGAAATCACCACGCTGGATCCGACTCTGTTTGGTAGTGATTCTTTGAGCTATTATGCTACAACAGTCAAAGACGGACAGGATGTTCTGCAAAGAAATGATCAGGGCAGATTAACCCTTGAACGCACAAATCTGGTGCGGCAAAAATGGGTGGACAAGAGTCAGTATGGCTGGCTCCCCAGACTGGATTGGAATCATGGAAACGGCGTTCTTACCCTTGGTGGTCATTTTGACTTTTTCAACTCTGAGCACTGGGGCGATGTATTGTGGGCCGCAGGAATGCCTGGTTCTGTGAATCCGGATCTGCGATATTACACCTATTTTGGTGAAAAGCTCACTACAGCCTTGTATGCACATAAAGTCTATCAGCTCACTCCCCGATGGTTAATCGCGGGTGATCTGCAGATTCAATACAAATACTATAAATTTCGGCATGGAGATGCCGGTAATTTTCGAGGCGAAAACAAATACCGTTATACTGTCGATTATCAATTCTTTAATCCAAAAATCGGCACCAATTACAATTTCAATAAACATTTCAATACATTTGCTTCATTTTCGATTTCTCAAAGAGAACCCATTCCGGATAATTATTTTGATACCTGGGAGGGTCCGGATGATCTGGGAGCCAAACCCCTGTTTGCAAATTCAAAAGAAATCATAGAGAATGGAAAGGTCGCTTTTACAGAGTGGAGTGATCCTATTGTGGATCCCGAAAAGGTATTTGACTATGAATGGGGTGTCGGTTACCTGACAGATGCGCTCCATCTCAAAGCCAATGTTTATTATATGGATTTTCGCAATGAAATCATTCCTTATGGCCAGGTCGATGATGATGGACAACCCATTCGAGGTAATGCACCCCAAGCGATTCACAGGGGCATCGAGCTTGTGAATCGAATCGATTTTACGAATAATCTGGAATTCGATGGGAATCTGAGTTTGAGTCAGAACTATTTCAAGGACTTTCAGGAAAAAGGCTGGGATGAAAACTGGAATGTTATTGATATCGACTATAGTGGCAATACGATTCCCTTATTCCCCAATCGTATTGGCCATGCCAGACTGACCTATCGTTCACCCTGGTTTCGTGCACAGGCCCAGCTTCAGCATGTCGGTCGTCAATATCTGGATAACAGCGAATCAATAGAAAGATCTATTGAGCCCCATACGGTTCTTAATCTGGGTCTAACAGTGAAACTCGAAGATCTGGTGAATCTGCCCAATACACAGCTGTCCCTGCGAATCAACAATGTGCTGGATGAAAAATATATCACTTCCGGATATTATGATTCATGGTCTGGATATAACTATTATTATCCTTCAGCGCTGAGGAATTTTTACATCAGTCTGACCACCGGACTCTGATCTCAAAACCGGCCTTGAAATGGTCTAAATTTCAAGGCCGGACAATCTATTTGCACACATAATATTTGTATACCCAGGTGATCAATGCTTTCTCCTATTGACGATACGATACTCTTATTATATGTTCTTCTGCTTGTGATCATTGGATTCATCGCCAGCCGACGTGACCGGAATGAAAAACGTGACTATATGCTCGATGGACGGCGACTGACTCTACCGGCCTTTGTGATGACTCTGGTTACGACCTGGTATGGCGGTATATTGGGAGTGGGAGAATTTTCATATTTATATGGTATCTCTACCTGGTTGGTATTTGGAGTTCCCTATTATATCGCAGCTCTTATCTTTGCTTTTTTCATTGCCAAACGTGCAAGACGAGAACAACTGGTCACCATTCCCGAACAACTGGAACGTCAGTATGGGCGGTCAGCCTCGATGATTGGCGCCTTTTTTGTTTTCATTTTAACCCTGCCTGCCGCATATTTGCTCATGCTGGGCATATTAATGCAATTCCTGCTTGGATGGTCGCTGGTATGGTGCGTGATAGTAGGATCCCTGTTCAGCATGGCTTATGTACTTGCCGGGGGATTTCGGGCCATTATCAGAACCGATGTCCTGCAATTCACTTTGATGTTCATTGGGTTCATTCTCATATTATCCATAGCTTTTGCACGATATGGTGGACTGGGATTTTTAAAATCCAATGTGCCAACAAGTCACTTTGTCTGGCACGGAGGACAAGGCCCTGCCTATATCATTGTCTGGTTATTTATCGCGTTGGCAACCCTGGTGGAACCCTCGTTTTATCAACGATGTTTTGCGGCCAAGACAGAAAAGACCGCTTCGAGAGGGATGGTGATTTCAGTCATGTTTTGGATCGTTTTTGATTTTTTGACCACATTTACCGGACTTTATGCCCGCGCCCTTTTGCCAGATCTCGACAATCCGCTCTCCTCCTATCTGGCCCTGGGTGAAAATCTGCTC
>CAYNUX010000518.1:0-2847 GCA_964400115.1 uncultured Cytophagia bacterium | reverse complement strand
GCCCCCCTCCGGGGGGCTTCCTGAGGCCACCCGCTCTGCGGGTGGAGATTCACTTATCAAGTGCTGTTTAAGCGCCTCAACTTGAAGAAAAGACTTAAAGACTGCTTTGATAATTTGAAGGTTTTTCCCATTTTCGGATATCATTTGGTTGTTATGCTGCTCATCGTTCATTTACTGCTGGGTTTCCGCAGGTTGAGAGAGGTAGATTATCATCGTGATGACCCTCTTGTCCTCCGCATCTTGGGATTGCGCAAAATCCCTGATGTCTCAACGATTTCACGCAATCTATCCAAAATGGAAATTGAAAGCGCTGAAAAAGTCAGAAGATTATCTCGGTCTTTAGTGGTCGAAGGGCTTCAGCGTGAAAGCTTCCCGCGTCTGACTTTCGATTTCGATGGATCGGTCCTGTCAACCAAAGGACACAGAGAAGGCACGGCCGTTGGTTTCAACAAAACAAAAAAGGGTGCTCGAAGTTATTACCCTTTGTTCTGCACGGTGGCACAGACCGGCCAATTTTTTGATGTGCTGCATCGACCCGGGAATGTCCATGATTCCAATGGTGCCTCCGCATTTATGGTGAATTGTTTTGAAAAAGCAAACGCTGAATTGAAAAACACAATCTTGGAATCTCGCATGGATTCAGCGTTTTTCAGCCAGGACATCCTGTCAATGCTGAACGGGAACAATGTGAAATTCACAGCATCAGTTCCCTTTGAAAGGTTCACCGAGCTCAAAGAATTGATCGAAGGGTGCAAGTCCTGGAAAAAAATCGACGAACAGTGGTCATTCTTTGAAACTCAATGGAAACCTAAAAGCTGGGAGACCCCCTTCCGGTTTGTATTCACCAGGAGGAAGAACAAAAAACAGCGCAAAGGACCATTGCAACTCAAACTCTTCGAACCAACTGATTTCCAATATGATTTCAAGGTCATTGTGACAAACAAGACGGAGTCTGCAAAAGCCGTGGTGCTGTTCCACAATGGCCGAGGATCACAAGAGGGGATATTTGGTGATGCGAAAAACCACTCCGCCCTTGGCGTGATCCCTTGCAAAAAATTGGCAGCGAACCAAATATTTACGCTATCCTCCATGATGGCTCATAACCTGACCAGAGAAATGCAAATGTTGGCTCATCCTGCAGTTCCTCGCACCCAGCCAAAACGGCCTGCAGCATGGAACTTTCAAAAATTGGATACGATACGGCACCGTATTATTCAAAGAGCAGGTCGCCTCATCCGTCCCCAGGGAGAACTCACTCTTACCATGAGTGCGAATGAAGCAGTTCGGAAAGAACTTCTACATTTTCTCGATGTGCTACAAAAGGCAGCGTAAAAGAATGGATTTTATGCAACGTTAGGGTAAACTGAAGTTCCTTTTTGAAAAAGAAACAATTTTCCTATGATCCCGGTGGGATAGACTTGATTTTAATGGTGCGTTTCTGCCTACACCTTTATTGTTCTTAGTAAATTATAGGCGCACTGTTGTTTTTCATTTGGGGTGGTCACAAACTCGAAGATGGACTCGCCTTCATCAAGATCGGGGTTTTTAAGTCGGCATTCATTCCGCACAATTTGGCTCATAGTTTTCAGCAGAGTCTGAAAACTATTCACCTTGGTTCCATCCTCAAACTGCTTTGAATGCACCTTCTCCAACGCCGCATCCGAGCGCTTTGCCGGAGCGATCGGATCTTGGGCTTTCTTGCCTTCCTTGTCTTCATCCTGAAATATCAGAGGACTCCAAGCTTCTCGCATATGCCATTCCACATAAAAAGCCAGCATGCAAAGAAAAATGTGCGCTTTTACCCGATCTTCCAAGCGGTGACGAATTGGACGAACCTTCAGATCAACGGTTTTCATTGACCGAAATGCTCGTTCCACCTTACTGAGATTTTTATAGCCGCGTACTGTGTCTTCAGCAGATAATCTCTTTTGAGGTAAACTTGTGCGTATCACATAAAGCCCGTCAAGCCGGGATTCCTCAGCCACTTTTTTCTCATCCACATGGAATTCGAACCCGTCATCTTGGATGTTCAATACAAAGTGTTTTGCAACTTTATGCCGGTTTACCACTTTACCCACCCGTAAGCCGATTTCATCCTGACCGCCTTATTTTCCACGATCAACTAAAGATCTCACGTCTTCAATGGCTTTCAAAACCCGCTCTAACGCGACTTTTGCAGCTGCGGCGTGATCTTTTACTTGGACGTTGATATCGGTTTGTTCGATCTGGATGGACACCCACTTTTCTAAATTAAATTTGGAGATGGTTTTGTCGATTCTTTCTCTGATTTCGTTTTCTTCGGAAAGTTTCCCGCGGTTGACCAGAGATTCTACGTACTGAATTTCTTTTAAAAAATTTATTTAGAATAGTCTCTTCGGCTTTATTTTTGTCATCTATAAAAACCTCGAACCCCTCATCACGTACGAGAAAAGAAAAATGATCGGCAACTTTGTATTTTTTGACAAGGTTTTCGAGCCGTTTAGAAATTCTATTTTCCCCTCGCAGTTTGCCGCCTTCGATTGTGGCACGGACGGCTTCAAGCTTCTCGGTGGTGGCATCTATAAGTTTTTTTCGTTTCCATTTTCGTAACTTCGTCAACTCGGGATTACAGCAAACAACCAAGCGTTCGTCGGGATATTCCGGGACCGTGATCTCAAACAAATTGACGTGGTCAAAGAGGTCGAGTTGAATTTGTTCGTTGCGAACGAGTTTATGTATGGATCCGGATTTAAGCGCCGTGATCCAGATGTTTGTGCAACGGCCCCCAAAGGCCGTTATTTCCAAACCAGGAATCGGTTACCACCAGAATGGCTGTACGGGGAAACACTTCGGCAATATCAATTATCA
>CAYNUX010000517.1:0-2848 GCA_964400115.1 uncultured Cytophagia bacterium | reverse complement strand
GCTTTCAGTTCGGCAACAATCTGGGCATTGCCACTTCCATGCAGACCTTGACAGGGATTTCCGAGTATGTATGGCCACCTCTCTTCAATAGCCTGGCCATCCTTCTTATCTTTTTTGCCAAGAATCTCTATGAGGTTCTTGAAAAGCTGATGATGTTTATGGTCATGATCATGATCACAGCGTTCATTGTCAATCTCTTTTTCATCAAGCCCGATCTTGGCGACGCTGCGCGCGGTTTTATTCCGGCGATCCCCGACAACAGTCTTAATGAAATAGCCGCCATCGTAGCCACGACTTTTGTTTTGCACGCTGCGCTTTATCAATCTTATCTGGTGCAAAACAAGGGCTGGACACTCAAAGACATGAAATCCGGGTTGCGGGACAGCATTTCAGGGATCATCGTTCTGGCCAGTATCAGCGCACTCATTATTCTCAATTCTGCAGCTGCCCTGAAACCTGCTGGCATTACGATCTCTACCGCTGGTGATATGGCGATACAATTGGAAGCACTCTTTGGTCCGGCATCCAAGATCATTTTCAGTTTTGGACTTTGGGCTGCAGCATATTCTTCATTCACTGTAAACTCGATCATCGCCGGCGGATTGCTCTCTGACGGACTCGGTCTCGGACGCACCATGCAGGATAAATGGCCAAAGATTTTCACGGTTTTGGCGCTCCTCGTGGGCATGATGATCGCTACATTTTTCCGCGGAAATATTGTCTATGCTCTGGTGCTGGCACAAGCCTCTAGTCTTCTCGCTGTGCCTGCCGTGGCAATCGGGCTCTTTGTCATCCTCAACAACAAAAACGTTATGGGTAAATTCGCCAACACCTGGAAACAGAACGTTGTGGCAATATTCGGGATGATCCTGATTTTTATCATGGTCTATTTTATGTGGCACCGGCTCATATCGACTATTGGCCGGGCATTCTAAATAAAAAGGGCAGTTTTGTTTCACCATCAAAACTGCCCTCATTTGCTTTACTATTTTGAAAACCTTTCAAAGCCGTCCCAATATCTGTGCACAAATAATGAGCACCACCAGTGCAATGGGATAAACAGCTGCATAGGCAACTGAAGGGGCGTCCGAATCGGTCATGGGGGTCACCGCAGCAAGGCCCGGTGTGCTGGTCATGCCGCCGGTCAGAGCCCCGAGCAATACCAACAAATTGAATCGAAAAAGCCACAACCCCAATGCAGCGGTCAGAACCATGGGGATGATGGTGATCACTGCACCGATCACAAACAGCTGCAATCCATACATGGAAATGGTCTCCACAAGATGGGCACCTGCTTTGGTTCCCACTGCCGCAAGAAACAACAACAACCCCAATTGCCGCAAAAGCTGATTCCCCGGCCATGACAGTGTCCACAAAACAGGACCCGTCTTACCGATACGACTGAGTACGAGTGCGGCAGCCAGGACACCACCGGTAAGTCCGGGTTTAAACGTGATCCATGCAAACAATGGGATTTCCAGCATCCCAATAAAAATCCCCAGTACAATACCCGCTGCAATGGGCAAAAAGTCTGTTTCCGATAATCGTCGCTCATCGTTGCCCAGTAAACGCAGCACTTGTTTCATGTTTTCTTTGTCGCAGGCGATCATCAGCTTATCGCCAAATCGAATTTGACTTGCCGGTGAAGGAGAAATGTGAATACCCGAACGCGCAATACGGGTGACATTGGCGTTATAATTACCCAACAGATTGAGCTGCGCAAGAGATTTATTGACCACCTCTTTGTTGGTCACCAACACCCACTGCACTTCATACCCCCTGGCCAGAGGAATTTCGCGCTTTGTTTCTGAACCGATAAGCACTTGCACACACGCCAAAGCATCCGGCGTGCCTACGGCTTTAACCAGATCCCCAAGATGCAACGGGGTATGCACGGTAGGGGTGATGGCGTGATCATTGTGCATAACGCGAGAGACCGTAGCCCCGGTCATGGATCGAATATTCAAACTTCCCAGTGGTTTACCATCCACATTCTTGTTTTCCACAAGAAAATTGCGGTTGATCACCTCGGGATAGTCCTGTCTTGATTCCTGCTCGACCTGTTTTTCCAGTTCGTGTATATCCAGTTTTAGGATCCTGGGCAAAAGCCGTACGAATAAAATAACGCCGATCACTCCAAAGGGATAGGCAATACCATAGCCAATGGAAGCCATAGGGGATTGTGAACTTTCGATGGCTGCAGCCAAACCCGGTGTACTGGTGAGGGCGCCGGCAAATAATCCCACTGCAATTTTTAAATCGATATCAAACAACCAGGCCAGAGCCGCTGTGGTCAAGGCACCGATAACGACCAAAAAACAAACGAGCCCGATGAGCTGAATACCCCGTTTGCGAAAGGCCTCAAAAAACCCGGGCCCGGCCTGAATACCTATGGTAAAAATAAACAGCAAAAGTCCGATTTTTTGCAGTTCATCAGGAATCGATGCTCCATAATGGCCAAAAACCAGTGCCACAAAAAGCACAGCAGAGACGTCAAGAGATATGCCCTTTATGGTCACACGTCCCAAGGTCAAGCCAATGGCGATAATAAGAAAAAGACTCCAGTAACCGGATGAAAACAAGGATGACATAATGATCCAATTGATTATGGTTTGATTATTGCAAAGCACAAAATATACGATATTTCAGGCAATAGTTCAATAAAGAAATTTATTATTGAACTATTGCCTGAAAACCTCTAAATTAAATGCTTTATAGTCATATCACAAAGGAATGCCACACCATGAAACGCACAATGTATGAGGCTCTGGGGATTGTACTGATTGCCACACTGGCCGGATTTTTGACCAACTTGCTGCACAAAGACGGTTTGGCGGTTTCTTTTCAA
>CAYNUX010000516.1:0-2854 GCA_964400115.1 uncultured Cytophagia bacterium | reverse complement strand
ACGATCCAGCAACAAATGCCGATTATTTTCATTGAACGTTGGAAACACGCTGGCTATAAACAAAAAAAGCCTCTATATACATAGAGGCGAAATTCTTTAGATTTAGATATAGCTGGTAATTCTCGAGTCAGCTCGATTTTTCCCGTAAATTCGATTTTATTTTTTTAATCTCGTCCCGTATCTGGGCAGCATCCTCATAGCGTTCATCCTGTACCGCCTTGCGCAGATCCACATTCAGCTTTTCCAACTGATCGCCTGGAGCCAAATCACCAGGGTCTTCACTATCCAGATCCAGAGCTTCTTCTTTTTGCTCACTGATAGAAGCCTTGAGCATAACATCCTCTTCCACGAATATAGGAGAATCCATGCGCAAAGCCAGGGCAATGGCGTCGCTGGGTCTTGCATCGATATCATTTACTGTGCCATCATCCTGCAACCCGATGAGGGCAAAATAGGTGTTTTCGCGCAGATCATTCACCACAATTCTGGCGACGTGAACGTTCAAAGCGTCCAGGAGATTTTTCACCAGATCATGGGTCAGGGGACGTGGGGGCTGTATATTTTCCAACTGTAGCGCGATTGCCTGGGCCTCAGTAGAACCGACGACTATGGGCAGCCATCGATTTTGATTCTGATCTTTTAGAATTACCACAAAACGGCTTGTGGCTGTGTCCAGCGTCACTCGCGCGACTTTAACGCGAACCAACATTCAACTTCCTCCGACCGTCTTTTTATTGACTAAAATAGTATAGCGATATTAGTTTAAAGTGTCAAGTCATATTTTATTACAGATCTCTCCTGACAGGACTTGCAGTGCCTGCACCCATCCGGCGAGAAAACACGTTTTGATTTAATATTTTAAATTATTAAATAACAACCATTAAACCGTTGTCCGTTTTCCATTTGTCATCCACATATGATAAATGTATGGTTCAAATTCATTGCACAGCCCCATTCGCCGTAAAAACCTAAATCTTGCATAGAATCTGCATTTTTTGTATGTTGACTTAAAAGGAGACTCTATGCTCGTATTTGATCGTGCCGTATTAAAAAAATATTGGCCTGCTGATGACAAGGGTGACGAGGAGGAAATAATTCGTCAGGTCGTCATGCAAATGGAAGCTGAAGTTGATAACAGCATGCAGATCGGAGAACTCTTTACCAATATGGTCAGAGGCCTGGTCAAAGTCATTCTGGCTGATAATCTGACCGGTGAAGAATATGAAATCAAGGCCGCTACCATAAAGCCATTCAATGTCAAACAAAAAAAAGTCAAAATTGGCAAAGGCGATGAATCTGATTTTGTACGGTCCGAGTTTGTGGCTATGAATATCGTCAGCAGACTGGACGACGAACGTCAAGGCCAGATGCTGACGGATCTGTATCGCTTTTTCAATATCGAACTACAATTACGCATCGAAGAATTTGCCATGCCCATCCAAACAACTGAATCCGAGGATGTCGAATCAGATGTGGCTGAAAACGAGGAATAGGTCAAAGATCAACTTTGTACCATCCTATATAGCGACATCACATTAAAAAAGGCGTGAGATCATGAGCACATCAAAGCGTTCCCCCTGGTTCTGGGTTCCCACTCTTTATTATGCCGAAGGCATTCCTTATATCGTAGCCATGGCAGTGTCGGTCATCATGTACAAGCGACTGGGTATCTCTAATGCAGATATTGCGCTCTATACCAGTTGGCTCTATTTGCCATGGGTGATCAAGCCACTCTGGAGCCCGGTCGTCGATATTTTCAAGACCAAACGTTTTTGGATTGTGGTTATGCAGCTCCTTATCGGAGCCAGCATGGCCTCGATTGCTCTGACCATCCCTGTGCCGAATTTTTTCCAATTCACTCTCGCTTTTTTTTGGCTCATGGCATTCAGTTCTGCTACGCACGATATCGCAGCCGATGGCTTTTATATGCTCGGACTCGATCAACATCAGCAAGCCTGGTATGTGGGCGTTCGAAGTACCTTTTATCGGTTTGCTATGATCACAGGACAAGGCCTCCTGGTTATACTGGCCGGATTCATCGAAAGCCACAGCGGTCTTGAGAGCGTGGAATTAACGGTCAGCGCGGCACAATCCAACAAACAGGTGCAACAACAAATTATGCACCCGGATTCGTTACATGTCTCTGCAAAACCCGGTGAATTGCGTATCATGACTCATCCGGCAGAACAATTAACCATTCCCCTGACAAACATCTCGCCCGACAGTGCCGCATCTTTGAAAAACAAAATCAAGGAATGGAACCGTACTCAGGGACAGGTCATCCTGGAAGCTGAAAGACAACAAAAAGATCCTGATCGCGATTCCTGGTGGAAACGGCATGTTACCGATAAATTCGCCGCCTGGATCAAACGCAATTTTGCTCCTGCACAGGAATCGATGGTGGCTGAACAGAGAGCCGGAAATATAGGTGTCATCTATTTTTATTTATCCAAAGCGCCAGAACCCGGTGAAACCATTGCCATGACCTTTGGCCGTGAGAGCGGCGACAAGAGTATTATGCTCGAACTCGGGCAACGAATCGAGTTTGATCAAAATAACTGGAATGAACCGGCTATGGCACTGGTGCAGCTGGATCCAAAACTGAAAACATCGACCTATGCCAATTTTGCCGCCAGAGCAGGCAATATTCCGCTGGCCTGGATTCTGACCTTTTCTTTTATGGCAGTATTGTTTATTATCTTTAGTATCTATCACAAATTCAATCTCCCCCATCCCAAAGAGGATGTACCCCGGCAAGTTGAAAGTTTAAAAAAATTCGGACGAGAATTTATACATACGTTTGCCCTCTTTTTTAAAAAGGAACATATCGGGATATCTATTACTTTTTTGCTCT
>CAYNUX010000515.1:0-2866 GCA_964400115.1 uncultured Cytophagia bacterium | reverse complement strand
ATATCATGTCTACTTTTTTTCAATATATAGGTACTCATTTTCCGGATGAACCAAATTCTATCTGTGTTACGGTTTGTGGTTTGAGGTCGATTTGAATTCGCTGCCCTGGTTGATGCAAAGACAGGGATTTCGACCTTTTTTGGGGGTTCCTGGTGTGCATTTGATAAACCCCATTAGTTAATTGCCACACGCGCATGGTAATGGTTTGCTGTGTATCTGCAAAAGAAAAGAGCTCTATGTGCAAACTATTTTTGCTCGCATCTCTGACAAGAGCCGTAAAATCCGGATTCGTATTTTCCCATGTCACGGCTTCATAAGGAGAGGCATTGGCATAGATTCCGTTACCGGTCAGCATGGCCTTTAAATGAGCTGTCCCCAAATCTGCGGATTCGCCGTCGGGATAAACTCTGTCCGTGTGAAGCACCTGATCGGTGAGTAATGGATGGTTATAACGGACATTATTCAGCACTTTTTGCAATCCATTGACCAGTTCCGTTTCATTTCCGGTCAACCGGAATTTCGCATAAGGTGTCCCCATCTCGAGAATCAAGGCATCATAGCGGTCATCCTGCATGGAAAAACGCCATCGTTCAACGACCTGCCAGAACTTTGCCTTGTTGGCAAGCGTTGCAAATGCCCAGGGTTTTGAGCCGGGGTCGTGATCCCGCGGATCGAGTGACTGACCACGATCAAGGTGGTCCTGTAACTGTTCGAGGCATAAATACAAGGGTTGCAACAGTTCCAGGTCATTGGTCAGCGTGTAGGAGAACCACAATTGATCCAGCATGCTGGCGCCTGCGCCATGCCTCCAGTCATAATAGGTCCAATACATATTGGCGATATGCCATGTCGGTTCATCGCCATTAAAAACTCCATCATCAAATCGAATCGAAGCCGGAAAAATCCCTTTGGGTTTTCCCTTGTCTGTGCGCAAAGCAGCACTCAGCCATGCTCTTGACCACTGGTGCAAAAGATCTATTACTTTAGGATCACCGGTTTTCCAGGCCAGATAACGGAGTGCCTTGGTGGCGCGGGTATTCATTTCCACATCCCGATTGCGAGGGGGATCCGTGCGGATCGATGTCGAGCCAAACCAGGAGGATTTGAACAGCCGTAAACCATCGTCGTTGATACCTGTCCACAAGGTATCAAAATGGGCTGCTGATGCATATAGTCGATCGATGTACAACGAGTCATCGGTAAAGAGTACGAGTTCGGGCGCAGTATCGGAAATGAACTCGGAAGCATGTTCCACGTCTATGGGTTCAGCAGAAAAGCCCTTGTATACCTTTTCGCTATTCCATACGGCATCAGCCAGTCTTTTCCAGCCTGTTTGGGCCACCGGATCTCCGGAAAGCACAAGTGGAGGAAAGGCGCGTAACAGTTCTACATCATCACCGAGTTTGCCACCAAATTCTCCATTCTCTGCCTGGCGTTCATTGACCCACCAATATAAAATTTCGGACAATCGGCAAAGTGCTTCGCGTTGGACTCGCGCCCATTCGGGTGCCTGCGCAGATCGAGCCATATCAGTACAGCCGGAACGATGTTCGATTTTCTCACCAGTGTACATGGCTAAAAGTGGATCCGAGGGATATCGTTGAGCAAGCCAGTTCAGATCTTTGATCGCCCGGCGTATCTCTCTTCCTGAACCGCGTTCCCGATCGAGCCAGTACAACACACGACCCCGCTGCCATATCACCCGTTCATATAGCGGGTAATGTTCAGGATCTTTATTCATCAACAACCCGTCCAGGATCATGGCTGCACCATGAAAACGCTCGAAAATGGACAATCCTGTTTCTTTGGTCGCCCATTCCCATCCCATAAGTTTGATATAGTGTTCAGCTTTTAATAACAGGGACACTTGTTCATGCCAGTAGGAAAAAAATGGATCTTTGGGATGTTTGCGTTCAAGCTGCAAAAGCTCTGCTAACAAGGGTTTGAGGCCGTTCATCAGACTGTCCAGGGACTTTACCCGGGTATACCCCCCCATTTCATTCAATTTTTCCATAATTTCGTGATGTTTGGCCATTTTGGCGACAGGGTGAGGATAAAATCGCATCCCCAATAATCGAACGGAATCCTGATTGCCCACCATTTGCACCTGCAATTCTTCATCTGCAACGATCACAGGGGCTTGAACCACACGATAGATATCCTGAATCGAACGTCGTCCCTCGGCCGGAAGCGAAAAAGAGGTCATTTCGGTTTTTAAGGATTGACCATTCAGAGAGAAAGAAATTGTACAGGAATCTTTCATGCCAGCCTCATAAAAGATCGATACCCACCATTTACCGGCAGAGAGCGGTGCATAGAATGCCAATGTTTTGCCTGTTACGCCATCGCGTAACCAGGGGGCTCTGGTTTTGGCAATATCATCGCGCTGAAAAGCCGAATGAGGGGCAACCTGCCAGCCATATTCTTCGTCGAGTGTTTGATCTGGCATCAATGAATAGATCCCCTCTTCTGGAATAGAAAAAGGGTTCCCGGCATCAAAAGTTTGAGGGCGCTGTGTAGCAGAACAGACAGAGAACGCCAGGAACGAGAAAAAATAGATAGCTATCAAATAAACGGAAATAAGCGAACCGGAATAACGCATTGTTTTCATATACCACCAACCTTTTATAAAACGTAAACATCAAAATACAAACTATTGTCAAAAGAGTAAAGCTTAATTTTTTCAGCATAACTTCCAATAATAAAAGCTTGCTATTATAATAAGTCATCATTCTAACGAAAAAAATGTACAAATATTGAACAAAATACCTTTTAATGTATTAATTTTTTCTAAATATTTCTAAATTATGTGATTTATGTCAAATTTTTCTTGCATAATAATACCAAAAAATGTACATTTGTGGTA
>CAYNUX010000514.1:0-2880 GCA_964400115.1 uncultured Cytophagia bacterium | reverse complement strand
CAAGGAACCAAAGATGAACAGCAACAGCACCGGTTGCCACAACAATGAAGGACCGACTCCTTTGAGCATAATTCCTCTGATAATGGTCAGATAATATCGGGCAGGCACAAGATAGGACAAGACCTGAAGAAACGGCGGCATGGCAAAGACCGGGAAAACAAACCCTGAAAGCAATACAGAAGGCAGCAGAGTTCCCACTAAAGAAATCATGAGGGCTACCTGCTGGGTGCTGGCCTGGGTCGAGATAAAAACACCCAGACTCAATGAAGCATAGATATAGATAAATGAAAACAGAATCAAAAACAAGATATTGCCTCTGAATGGAATATCAAAAACGACCAGTCCGAATCCCACCACCACACAAGCGACCAAAAAGCCGAGAAAAATATATGGAATGACTTTTCCCAATATAATTTCGCCGGAGCGAATCGGAGAAACGAGAATCTGTTCCATGGAGCCGGTTTCTTTTTCTCTGACAATGGTGATCGAGGTCAACATGGCGCAAATCATCATCATCAACACAGCCACCAATCCGGGGACGATATAATCGGTACTTTCCAATTCAGGATTGTAATATATCCTTGGCGAAACATCCACCGGAAGATCACTCTGGGTGTTCAAGGAGAAGGAAAATTCATTTATCAACATCGAGGTGTAATTGCGGACTATAATAGCCGTATTGGCATTAGATCCATCCACGATCACCTGAACATTGCCGCTTTTGGTTCGGGTAATATTTTCGGCAAAATCCGGAGGAATAACAATCACAGCCTTGACTCGCCGATGATTTATGAGCGTAATGATATCATCACGGGTTGCCGGCCATGCAGTGATGGAAAAATAATCAGAATGAGAAAAATTCGATATCAATTCCCGGGACAACACAGAGCGATCCTGGTCGAGAATTCCAATTTGCACATTCTTTACATCAAAGGTGATGGCATATCCAAAGAGGATGATCATAAAAATCGGCATCACAAAGATAATGATCAGGCTTTTTGGATCCCTGAGGATATGAATCACTTCTTTATGTACGACAGCCGTAATTCGCTGGAACATAACACCTCACTTTGTTTCTTTGACCAGGTGAATGAATACATCATGAATCGTTTCCTTGCGGTATTCCTGTTTCAACTCTTGCGGTGCCCCGATTGCGATGATTCCGCCCTGGTACATGATAGACAAACGGTTACAGTACTCGGCCTCATCCATAAAATGGGTGGTGACAAACACGGTGGTGCCCTGAGCAGACAGATCATAAATGGTCTGCCAAAATTCACGCCGAGAGATAGGATCGACCCCTGAGGTAGGCTCGTCGAGAAACAATATTTGCGGTTCGTGCAAGATCGAGCACGTCAGTGCCAGGCGTTGTTTCCAGCCCAGCGGCAAATCATGGGTCAACCGATTCATAAACGGTTCCAGGCCATAATGGTCCGCTGCTCGTTCAAAGGCCTGTTTTTGTCTGGCTCCTTTGAGTCCGTACACGCCGGTAAAAAACTCTAGATTTTCCCGAACCAGGAGATCATTATACAGCGAAAATTTTTGAGACATATAGCCGATATTTTGTTTGATGTCCATGGTTTGGGAATAGACATCATAGCCCTCCACAGACGCCTCACCCGATGTCGGGAGCAGCAAACCGCACAGCATGCGAATCGTCGTGGTTTTGCCGGCGCCATTAGCGCCCAGAAAGCCAAAAATCTCGCCGTCATTGACATCAAAGGTGACATGATCTACGGCAGTAAAATCGCCAAATTTTCGGGTCAAATCGACCACATGTACCGATACGTCACTCACGATTATTCCTCTCTCATCAAATCCACAAATACATCCTCGATACTCGCTTGTGCGGGTTTGATCGTTTTCACCTCGATTCCTGCACGTTTCAGTGTCTTGAGCACATCCTTTCGGGCCGATTCAGGATCATGGGTATTGACATGTAACCGATCCCCAAAGATCTGCACTGCTTCGACATGCGCCAAATTCTGAATTTCACGGGCAGCTTGTACCGGCTGCTGGCAATAGACTTTTAAAAGCTGATATTCGAATAGTTTGGGGATATCTTTTGGGGGGCGTACTGTCATCAATTTCCCTTTGTGCATGAACGCAACCTGATCGCAAAGAGCAGCTTCATCCATATAGGGTGTGGTAACCAGGAGCGTAACGCCATCCCGCTTCAGCTCAAGCAAAATCTCCCAAAATTCCTGGCGGGAAACAGGATCCACCCCAAACGTGGGTTCATCCAATAGCAAAATTTTGGGTGTGTGAATCAACATGCAAGAGAGAGCCAGCTTTTGTTTCATTCCCCCGGATAGGGCAGCAGCCTTTCTCTTGATAAATGGACCCAGCCGGCTGAATTGCAGCAAACGCTCCGTATTTTTTTTGCGCTCATTTTTTTCCACTCTATAGAGATCCGCAAAAAAAGAAAGATTTTCGCCCACGGTAAGATCAGGATAAAGAGAAAACCGCTGTGGCATGTACCCGATGAGTCGGCGAATCTCACGGATCTGACCGGGAACTCTAAAATCAGCCACCCGGCATTCCCCGTCATCGGCCCGCAGCAACCCACACAGGATACGAATAGTCGTCGTCTTGCCAGCGCCATCCGGCCCGATCAGTCCCATGATCTCACCCTCAGTGACATGCAATTGGATGTCATCTATAGCCCTGATATCGCCATAAGACTTTTGCAAACCGTTTATATGAATATCATATGCCATAATACCCTTTTCAGTTATCGAAAATACACATCTGCCGGCATTCCGATCTTGAATATTCCCTGGGAATTTTCAAGGCGTAATTTTATTGCATAGACCAGATCTGCCCGTGCTTCTTTTGTTTGAATATTTTTTGGGGTAAACTCGGCTGTTTCTGATACCC
>CAYNUX010000513.1:0-2883 GCA_964400115.1 uncultured Cytophagia bacterium | reverse complement strand
AACCAGGGTTTCAATATTGGGCCGGGTTACCCGTTTATCAGATCGAACCATCGGATTCTTTTATGTCAGAGCCTGCGAATCCGGTGCAACTGGCATTTTTTGTGCAAGACCGTTACTGGCGGCAGGCAGATAGTCTGGGAAATCCGCTTTCGGTGTACCTGCTGGATTCACAAACCCGGAAATGGGTTCGTCAGGATCCGGTGCGGGAGGGAAATGTGTTGCACCAATCCGCCAGCAAATGGGGAACATATGCGGTATTGGCCGGGAGAGACTCGCAGCTGCCCCGAATTGAAATCACCATCGATGGTCAGCCCTTTGTTGAAAATTCATATGTCAGTAAAGAGCCCTTTATCAATATTCTTTTACATGACGAAAACGGCATTGACCGGTCGGGTGAAACACTCTATCTTGCCCTGGACAGTAATCTTTTGACTGAGGTGCTGCCGGATACTAACCTCGATGCCAATCGTTTTCAAATAGAGTTTCGTCCACAGTTGCAGTCCGGCCTTCATACCTTGCGTATTTGGGCCACGGACTGTTACGGGAACCGCTCTCGGGAAGTGGATTTGGCAATGAATGTCGCAGAGGATTTTCAGCTCAAAGTACTGGGTAATTATCCCAATCCATTCGACCAGGAAACGATTTTTGCTTATATCTTGACTTTGCCCTGTGATGAATGGTCTTTAAAAATCTATACCTCTTTTGGACAGTTAATCAAGGTCATGAAACCACAGGATAATCTTATTGATTCTAATCCCACGAGTGCGGATTATCATGAGATCGTGTGGGATGGCACCGATGATCAAGGATTTCAGGTCGCGAATGGGGTTTATTTTTATCGCATGACTGCTAAATCCAGGGATGTTACAAGAAAAGTGACTGGAAAAATTGCAAGGATTCAATGAGGATAGTGAACATAAAACTGTTATTCGTGTTACTGGTTGCAATCGTTTTCGGGACTGCAGTTGCAGATACCCGTTACGCCGGTGCTTCTCTGCAATTGGGGGTAGGGGCTCGTGCTTCGGCGCTGGGAGGGGCAGGAGCGGGTCTATATGGGCAGGTTAACCAGTATTACTATAATCCCGCCTCACTGGCTTTACTGACCCGGCCCGGTCTGAGTCTTTTGTATGCACCCACCTTTGGATCCATTCGGGATCCTATGGCCCAGCAGCATTATGCCGGATTCTGCTTGCCTTTGCCAGGCGGCGGAACTCTTGCCGTCAACTGGACGCGTTTTAGTGTCGATGAAATCCCCCTGTTTCCATCATTGAGCGGCGCTGCATTTGCTGATCGGTTGAATAACCGCGATTTGCGTCCGGATGGGGAACCTATGGGCACCTTTCATAATATCGAGGATGTGTTTTATTTCAGCTTTGCCCGCAATTTTAATTTTTTGATTCCTTTGGGCTGGCTATATGTCGACCTTCCCGTTGAAATGCCAGTAGGATTGAATTTTAAAGTCATCCGTCATCGGTTGCATGAATCCTCTGCTTCAGGTTTGGGTCTCGACCTGGGCATTATGATCAAGTTCAGTCTGGGCAGATTGTTGGATAAAAAGTCTTTGGGTGAGATGGTTCTCGGTTATTCTGCCATGGATATAACCAATACGCCAATGGTATGGGATACTCGTCATGAGGACCGGGTACGCTATTCGCAGAGATTCGGATTTTCATATAAACAGCCTTTGTGGAATCCGAGTTATAGCTTTAATTTGCATTTTAACCGGTATCGAAAGTATGAATATGAGAATTTGTTGGGTCTTGAATTCGAGTACTATGGATATGCATTGCGCCTCGGTCGAAATGAAAATGGTCTGACTGCGGGGACCGGTCTCAATCTGTTCAAGTTTCAGGTGGACTATGCTTTTGTCGATCTCGGATTCGATCAGGCTCATCGCCTGAGTTGTTCTTATTCGTTCTAGCTATTGTTTAAAAAGATTAGTACATTATACTTTAAACGTTCAGGTTGGGATTCTGAGTGGATTTGTAGGGTCAGAAAGCTCAACTCAGATTGTGCTTGACTATTTTTTAAAAATTATTACATTAATACTAAACTCTTGTTATCTTTTTCCCTTCCGGGAGGTCGGAATTATGAAAAAAATTACGCCGGCAATACTCATTTTTATGTTGCTCATGATAGTGAATCAGGGCGTTGCGACGATAAATGGAGGACGAGGAATTGTACACACCAAAGCTGCATGGGTTCAGGAAAGAGGTCGTTTGACTTTGTTGAGCCAATCGCGTTTTTGGGGTAAAGTTTATCAGCACGACACCCGGATTCAAGGTATCTCCACGGCAACGACACTTTGGAATGTACAAGGACAGTTAAGCGTCAATTACGGTATGGGAAGTCACATTGATTTGACTGTGGCACCGATTTTTTATCAGGATGCTCATAGAGGCTCCTACGAAGAATACCCCTGGGACACCTTTATCGGTTTAAAATTCGCTTCTTATGGTTCCAAGGCGAGCTCGCTCAATTATGGAGTGCAACTGGCTGCCCGTTTTCCTACCGGTGAAAAACATAATATAAATTATGAAAACTATACTGCGGGTACCGTAGAGGTGGGCTTTCATGCCCTTGCCAGTTATGCCACCGACCCTCTATACCCGGAAGATGCCCTGAACGTGCATGCCAACCTTGGCTATTGGCACCATAATGATGTGGGTGAGACCCTGGTAAGTCAAACCATACCCGAGGCGGTGGTATTACATCCCAGTCAGCAGTTAAAATATGCTATCGGGTTTTCAATACCCACCGAGAGTTTTGATTATGGACTGGAACTTTATGGAAATTTCTGGCTTCGTCAGCCCCCTCTTACTGCTGCCAGCCGCGAAGATTTCGTCTATCTGAATGCCAGCGTGACCTACAAGCCTTATCGAT
>CAYNUX010000512.1:0-2887 GCA_964400115.1 uncultured Cytophagia bacterium | reverse complement strand
GCCTTTTGAAGAGGCAATGATTCGCAATAGTTCGTTTTACGAGTTTGATGAGGATTATACCCTCAAAACCTGTAGCGCGCAAGATCTCATCGTGATGAAATCTTTTGCTGACCGGGATCGTGATTGGGTCGATGTGCAGGGAATAGTGACAAGTCAACAGGATTTGCTTGATTGGCCCTATATCTTGAGTCAACTCGAACCCCTTTGTGCCCTAAAAGACGCTCCCCATATCCTCAAAAAACTAGAAGAAATTAAAAACACCACAAGAACCGATTCTTGATTGAAAACAAACAATTTGCCGGACGACCAAAAGACCTGGAAGATTATATTTTTATTAAATTTATAAAAAATAAAGTTTTGCACGTACCCACGTACCAACGGCCCAGAACCTTAGTACCATAGAACAAACTGGATGATGAAAAATGTCCCATGACTCCAAAACCCTTGACCATCTCGAAGAAAAAATATCCGAGGTGACAAATAAAAATCATTTGGACAAAAAATCAGACAAATATGCGCTTGAACGTATCCGGACTGAATTGAAAAAAGAATTGAGCGATAAAGCTGATTTATCAAATATTCAACAAATCGACGCCAAACTGGACGAGTTAATCGGGCTAATGCAGGACATTATAAGTGAGTTGCGCAAGCTCGATAACAAACAAAGATCAACAGAAATTATTTCGGGCTTTATAAAAAAACGCATCGCTGATCTGGAAGAAAAAACCTTTGGAAAACGTCTTGATGTATACATATCCGATTGAAACCGGTTAGATAATCAAATTATCCTTTGGTTTTTCCTTGACATTCCAATAATTCTGACTCGAGTTTTTTCACCTTTTTCACGTTTTCACACGTTTATAGGTTCACATGCCTGACCTTGAAACTCGATACCAATCCATAGAAAACAAACTCGATCAAAAGGCTGACAAGGCCGATCTCGTTCAGCTGGAGGCCAGGTTGACAGCCAGGATGGATGAGATCATGAGCGTGCTGGATCATATTGTCCGGGAATTGAGCATCATTCGTACCGAACAGAAAGCAATGGCAGTAACGCTGTCTCTGCAGGAAGAGGAATCGGCCGCCTGGAAGAAAAAGTCTTTGGCCACCGCATTCGCGAAGAGGATATGAAATACGGGAAAAAATAATAACCTGCTCAAACGTACCCATGGTTTCAGTGCATAATAAATCTCACGCCGAGTCGCCAAGAAAAGAAAAGACAATCTATTCAATTTTTTTACTTAGCGTCCTTGCGCCTTTGCGAGAGTTCTCTCTCAGCGCCTCAGCGAGAGTTATTCTCAAGAGATTGCAAAACCTATGGCAGAAATCTCACGCCGAGTCGCCAAGACAATGAATTCAAATTTTTTCTTAGCGCCTTTGCGAGAGTTCCTTCTCCGCGCCTCAGCGAGAGTTCTCAGCGAGAGTTCTCTTCTCTGCACCCCAGCGAGAGCATTATTGTAATGTCATTTCCACTAATAGGCCGATAAAGGCCTGGGATAAAATATCATGAACGGACAACAACCTTAACCCTCGTACATCAACGAAGGTCAAGAGTGGACCCTGCGCGATTATATCGATATGATCTGGCGGCGATGGCAGATCATCGCCCTGTTTGCCATACTGGGTTTGGCTATCAGCATTTTCTATGGACAGACGCGTCCGCCTGAATACCGCTCCCCTGCCGTCTTTATCCTCGAACCCGACGATCCCAGCGGCGGGCTGCCCACACAAGCCAGAAGCTTTTACTCTTATCCGCAGATCCGGCCCTTTGAGTTTTATACGGCGCTGTTGGGCAGCCAATCTTATCTCGACCTGCTGCGGCAAGAACTGGCAGATCAAGAATTCAAACAGCGCTTTGCCGAGATTTATAAAGGGGAAAATATATGGGATCTCGTGGCCTCCAGCGTCTCGCTGGAGCAAGGCGCCTATGAAGAGATGATCTATCTCACCGCCACAGCAGAGGATTCGTTGCTCGCCTATCGCATCGCCAAAGCCGCCACCTTTGCCTACAAGGAACGGCTGCGCCAGATCGAGCAGGAAGAGTCATACAATGTGGTAAACTTTGTCAACAAACAGCGGGAAATCGCGCGCGAGAATCTGGAGGACGCCGAACGCCAGCTGCAGCGTTTTAAAGAGACCACCAATATCACCCTGAACGAAGAAGACGGCGGACTCATGCGCAGGCTGGTCGAGTATGAAAATCAGCTGGCCGAGGCCGAGACGCAACAGGCCCTGGCCCAGGCCAATATCGAGGCCATCGAGCAACGGCTGTCTCAGATCAAGGACCCGGAGGCGATTAGCGGGTTCGAGATCGAAGATCCGGTCTCCCGGCAGTATAAGGAACAGATCGACAAACTGGAGGCGCAGCGCAACCAGATCGCCCAGACCAACCCCAACTCGGCGCGTCTGGATGAACTGGATCGCCAGATCGAGCGGGTGCGTAACGACTGGATCCGCACCATCGAGGAGAATATGGCAGCGACCGGCTCCCGACCAGCCGAAGGGACCACGCGCGAGATGATAACTGAGATCCAGAGCAATCTGCTGCGCGAAGAGATGGTGCTCTATCAGATGAAAAACCGCGTCTATTATTATCGCAGGCTCATCGACAATTACAAGCGCCAGCACCCGCAGATGCTCGAGAGCGCTATCCAGCTCACTCAGCTGCAGCGCACAAAGTCAGTATATGAAAACCTGTACAACTTTTTGATTCAGCGTGGCGAAGAAGCCAATATCAAGGCCGCCACCAGCACCGGCGGCATCCGTATTATCGACGAGCCCCTGATGCCCACAGAGAAAGACAAGAAAAACATCCGTGAATTAAAACGGTTTGTACTTGGAAATAAAAAATGTTTTACAGCCATTGTTTTCCGGTTTTTCCAAACGC
>CAYNUX010000511.1:0-2890 GCA_964400115.1 uncultured Cytophagia bacterium | reverse complement strand
TCAATCGCACATATATACATCCTGAATAATAATTTGGGTAATGCCTTGACAAAAGGGAAAAAATCGGCTAACTTAAACTTGGCTCCAATCAACACACGTGCTCCTTCCACGATTCCAAATATCAGGAGGATCTATGCTGACTCGGAAAACTTTTGCCCTATTGCACTCAAAAAAACTCTGGCAGCCTTTCAGTTCACGTTGCATGTGAGCGGAGCATCCATCGGCACCCTGGAACTGCGAAACTTGTTCTGCACCGGCGATACCACAATGTTTCTGCAGGTAAATCATGTTACAACGTCTCGAATTGAAACCCCATCCAAATTGTATTTTTGTGTTGCTTGTTGCGTTGCTGGAAAATATTTTTCGAAAGGATGCTATGAAACGCAGAATGTTATTCATCGGTTGTATACTCTTGCAAACCGTGACGTTATCATCCAAAACATGGGAATGCCAGATTTTGCCGCCTGAGCATCGCACCGAGGTCGATGCTCAAAGCGGCGCTGAAATCATTTTTGTCACCACCCATCCGGCCAGTGACCGTAATCTCTATTTTCATGACCGCTGCTTTTTTCAGGACAATCGTATGATGCTCTTTATTTCGGATCGCTATGGCCGTGCAGAGATCATGGCGTATCTCCTCGAGACCGGTGAACTGGTGCGCCTGAACCGACCGCAGGATGCGCCGGCCGGGCATCCTCTGGCATCCATCGCCGGCGACAAGCTCTATGTCATGCGGCAGGATACGGTTCTACAATGGGAGGTGAGCCTGTCCACACAACCCCAAACCAGAGTCCGGATCTCTGAAACCCCCTTGACGATCCTGCCGGATTCGGCTGTACAGGTCTCGGGCCTGGCGGAAAACAGCGATGCCAGCCTGCTGGCGTTTGCCTATCAAAAAACCGGATTCCATTTTATCGATGTCTTGGATCTGGGTTCCGGGACCGTGCGCAGTGCCGCCAAGCTCGATTATGCCATGAATCATTTACAGTTTCACTGGACGCGTCCGGATCTGCTGTCGTTTTCCCGCACCTATAAAAGCGACCGTGCGCCCATGGATCCGAATGAACCTCCGCATGCCCGGTTCTGGTTCCTGAACGTCAATACCCATGTGCCGGTGCCTGGGTTTTTTCAGGATCCCGGCGAGCTGACCACACACGAGTGCTGGTGGCTCGATGACCAAATCACCTTTATCGGTGGCCACAACTCGGATGGCAACAAGGAAGACGGGCATGTCAAAGTCTATGATCTCAAAACCGGAGAGATACGCATCATCGGTGCCGGGGCCTGGTGGCAAGCCGGCACCGCCTCGGAGGTCGCAAAAGTCAACTGGTGGCATGCCGCCGGGAGTCCGGATGGCAAATGGGTCGCTGCCGACAACTGGCATGGGGCCATTGCCCTGTTTGATGCCAAAACCACGGCCCCAATGATATTGACCACCGGCCACCGCATCTATGGCCAGGGCGCTCATTTGCATGTGGGCTGGGATCTGAAAGGGGAAATGGTCGAGTTTACATCGAACAAAATGGGCAATCCGGATGTCTGTATCGGTGTGATCCCCAAAGAGTGGTAGATGCTCGATCATTTTTTTGCGATATCAAACAGAATAGAGGCCCTGATCCGTTTTGTGTAATCGTTTGAATAAATCATCCCCAGGAGACCTATGTATCGTTATCTTTTCGGTCCGGTTCCTTCCCGAAGGCTGGGAATGTCTTTGGGAATCGATCTGGTGCCCATGAAAACGTGTTCTCTGAATTGCATCTACTGTGAATGCGGCAAAACAACGCATCTCACGGTTGAGCGGCAAGAATATGTGCCGTTGAACGAGGTATGCCGGGAATTGCACGATTATAACTCTACCCATTCCCAGCCTGATTATTTGACCTTTTCGGGGTCCGGTGAACCCATGCTGAACAGCAGAATCGGAGATGTGCTGGCATTTGTGAAAAAAGAACATCCCTATATTCCGGTGGCACTCTTGACCAACGGTACGTCGTTCACTGATGCACAAATCCGCAGGGAAATCCTGGATGTAGACGTGCTGTTACCTTCTCTGGATGCGGCCACACAAGAGACGTTTCAACGCATCAATCGTCCCCATCCGGATCTGAGAATCGACGAGATCATCAAAGGACTCGAGGCTCTGCGACAGGAATATCACGGTGAAATATGGCTGGAAGTGTTTATCCTTCCGGACGTGAACGATTCTCCTTCAGAGTTGTCCGCTCTTAAGGTCGCCATCCTGAGAATTCAGCCCGATCGAATCCAGCTCAACACTCTGGATCGACCCGGTGCTGTGGCCTCGATAACGTCGGCCGGGTATAAAGAGTTACAGCAAATCAAGGATGATTGGCAGCTTCCAAACGTCGAAATCGTTGCCAGACCAAAAACCCGCAAACATGTTCAATCGTTTCGTCAGGACATCGAATCGGCGATCCTGGAAACGATTGCACGCCGGCCATGTACCCTCGAGGATTTATCCCGCATCCTGGGCCTGCACACGAACGAACTCAACAAATATCTCGGCGTCCTGGAAACAGACCAAAAAATAACTACCCGTTGGCAGCAACGAGGCGTGTTTTATGTTGCCAATCTGACAAGAAAAAACGACTGAAAAGCGAGGGAACGAACAATTCTATATGCACTGACCCTAGCATTCCAGTCTTTGCCTTGATCTTTTCTCAGCGCCCCAGCGCCTCAACGAGCGTATTTATTGCGTTTTTGTGTTGAATCTTTGCACATTATCTTTTTGTCAGCGGTTTTCTTTGCGACTTTGTGCCATTGCATGAGAATTTGTCGCAAGGAGAAATACGAACGAAAAAAAACAATTCACTGTGCACTGATCCTAGCATCCCAGTCTTTGCCTTGATCTTTTCTCAGCGCCCCAGCGCCT
>CAYNUX010000510.1:0-2906 GCA_964400115.1 uncultured Cytophagia bacterium | reverse complement strand
TATCGGCAAAAATGCCAGTATACTGGCACGGGCAGCCGGACTCGAACTCTCTGATGATGTGCGGTTGCTGGTCGGTGAAACTGATTTTGATCATCCGTTTGTGCAGGAAGAACAAATGATGCCCTTTTTGCCGGTGGTAAGGGTTCGGGATGCCCGGGAAGGGATCGAAAAAAGTGTTCAGGCCGAGCATGGATTTCAACACACGGCGATGATCTTTTCCAATAATCTGGATACGATTACCCGGTTCACTCGGGCAATCGATACGGATATCGTGGTGGTAAACGGTCCCAGCCTGGGCGGAAACGGTGGCTATGGCGGTGAAGCTTATTTTTCACACACCATTGCCAGTCCCACGGGTGAAGGAATCTGCACCCCTCGTCATTTTGCCCGCATCAGACGACTGGCTACGTTTCGTTCACTAAATCAGGTCTAAGAATCGATAATAAATATCAAACTTGTTTCATTTTATAAGGAGATGGTCGTTATGGCACAAGAAGCTTTGGGTATGATCGAAACCCGTGGTTATGTTTGCGCAGTCGAAGCTGCCGATGCAATGGTCAAGGCTGCTAATGTTGAACTGGTCGGTAAAGTTCAAGTCGGTGGCGGATTGGTCTCTATTGTCGTGCGTGGTGACGTCGGTGCGGTCAAGGCCGCTACCGATGCCGGAGCTGCAGCAGCAGAAAAAGTCGGCGAATTACTTTCCGTGCATGTCATTCCCAGACCCCATGCTGATGTCGAATCTATTTTGCCGGAAAAAGGCAGCAAAAAATAGGAGTGAGGTTTGCAAAAAACGCAATTTTCTCTAAAACGGGATATCATTCACGTTGGGAAGCGCGTCTATGAGCGCGGTTATGTGGCGTCGAATGATGGAAATATCAGTGCCCGTATCGATGACAAACGCGTGGTGATTACCCCTACAGGGGTTAGTAAAGGATTCATGGAGCCTGAGGATCTGGTGGTGGTGGATTATGAGGGCAAAATTTTGTCGGGTCGCAAAAAGCCGTCCTCCGAGGTCTATATGCATCTCAATATCTACAAGGAACGGCCAGACATCAACAGTGTCTGCCATGCCCACCCGCCATATGCCACAGGATTCGCCGTTGCTGGCCTGTCGTTGGATCAATGTGTTCTCCCTGAGGTGGTTGTCGCTTTGGGATCGATTCCTCTTGTCGAGTATGGCACTCCCGGCACCGATGAGTTTTATACACCGGTGCTACAGTACCTTCGCGATCATGATGCCTTTTTGCTCGCCAATCACGGTGCCTTGACCATTGGTAAGGATGTCATTAACGCTTATCACAAGATGGAAACCCTGGAACACTTTGCGCATATCGCATTTGTTGCCCAACAACTGGGGCATACCAATGTGCTGAACCGGGATCAGGTGCAAAAGCTGTATGATTTGCGTCAAAATTTCGGGATCAGTACAGGTGGTGCCTGCAAATCTTGTGAAAACGAAGGGTCGTGCGAAGTCCCGGAAAGCAGCAAAGGGTTTACCCGTACCTGTGGATCAGAGGCTGCTCAGGAAAATAATACCCGGATTGCTTCACCGGACGGAATCGATAAGGAAGCGTTGATCAAACAAGTCACTCAAACCATATTGGCCCAGCTGAGTTAAATGCAACTTGAAAAGGTGACCGAATAACCGCAAGGAACACTGCTTTTGCCCGATCTTAGCTGAACAAAAAAGCAATCAGGCAAAAAGTGGGCCTTGCGGTTCGTCCTTTTCTGAAATTATTAAATCCTTGGGTGTCGACCATGCTTATTATCGTCTGCAATATCGGCTCGTCCAGTTTTAAATTCCAGCTCATCGATATGCAAAACGAATCCTGTCTGGCCCGTGGCTATGTGGAGCGGGTCGGATGCGAGGACGCTATTGTCAGCTTTTGGTCGAATGAAGAGAAAATCTCTTCGTCAACCATGCCGGTCTTGTCCCAGCGCGAGGCTGTTCGAAAAGCACTGGATTTTATTTCCGATACAAAGTACGGTCTCGTAAAATCACTGGACGATATCGATGGTGTGGGATTCAAGACCATTCAGGCCGGTGAAAAGAACGGTTCTGTCAACCTGGACGAGGAGGTCTTGCAGGCCATGCAAGCCTATGCAGATCTGGCTCCGGCTCACAATCCGCCATATCTGCAGGCGATCCGCATGTTTTCAGAACTCTTGCCCCAAAAACCTTTGATAGGCGTTTTTGAGCCTGGATTCCATGTAAATGCTCCTGACTATGCCAAGGTCTATGGTACACCCTATGAATGGATCGAAAAATATGGCGTGCGAAAATACGGTTATCATGGCGCCAGCCACCGCTATGTCACTGCCGAGACTGTAAAACGGTGCCAACTGCCTGCCAAACACAAGGTGATTACCTGCCACCTGGGGGGCTCGTCTTCGCTGTGCGCGTTCCGGGATGGCGTGGCGATCGATACGTCGATGGGATTCACACCACAGACCGGGCTCATTCAGGGCACACGCATAGGAGATATGGATCCCTATGTGCTGCCCTATATCATGGAAAAAACCGGCAAGAGCCTGGATCAGATTCTCTCCGACTGTTCAAAAAACGGCGGTCTCAAAGGCTTGTCCGGGATATCCGGAGATATGCGGGATATTCTCGATGCAATGGAAAAAGGCAATCCCCGTGCAAAGCTGGCCAGAGAAAAATTTATCTATGACATCAAACGCTATATTGGTGAATTTTTGGTTCTCATGCAAGGCCTCGATGCGATCACCTTTACCGGTGGCATCGGTCAGCGCGACGCTGATTTGCGGGCTCGCGTGCTTGCGAGTTTGGGCTTTCTCGGTTTCACACTGGACGAGCAAGCCAATGCCCAGAATAAGGAATTTATTCAGGCTTTTGATTCCAGTTTCAAAGCCATGGTGATCGAGACCAATGAAGAGATCGT
>CAYNUX010000509.1:0-2911 GCA_964400115.1 uncultured Cytophagia bacterium | reverse complement strand
ACGCCGTGAATTTTGGCACGCGAGCGGTTGAGGATGTCCTTGGCGTTTTGGATGATCTTGAGATCCGAGACACCGAATCGTGTGACGAGCAATACATTCTTGACCAGGGACGCCAGCAGTAACGGATCCGTCACCACATTGACCGGCGGCGTATCGAGGATCACCGTATCGAACAACTGGTTTAACTGTTGCAGCAGATCTTTCATGCGGCTACTGGCCACCATCTCGGCCGGATTGGGCGGCTGCGTGCCCGAGGTCAGCAGGTAGAGATTGGGCACCGGTGTCTTGCGGATCACCTTGTTGAGGTCGTCGCCTTTGGCCAGGATGTCGGTGAGTCCGGGTGCCTTGTCCACCTGAAACACCTCGTGTTGACGGGGTTTGCGCAAGTCGCAATCCACCACACAGATCTTTTTGCCCATCTCGGCCATGATAATCGCGAGGTTGGCCGACGTCAGGGTCTTGCCCTCGCCGGGCAGGGCGCTGGTGATCATGAGCATATCGAGCTTGGTGTCCACCTCGGAAAACTGTAAATTGGTACGCAGGCCGCGGTACTGGTCGGCAATGGGGTCGCGCGGACTGATGGTAGAGATGAGGTTCGGTTTATACCCGCCATTCGCCCCATTGGTGCTTTCTGACTTTTTCAATGCAAACTTGCGCTGTTTGGGTGTGGTGATACTCTGCACCGTACCGATGACCGGAATGCCCACATGCTTTTGCACATCGTCGGGATTGCGGATGGAATTATCGAGAAACTCCATCACCACTGCCAGACCGAATCCCAGGGCCAGGCCTAAAAACAGACCCAGAATCAATTTGCGGATCAGATTGACAGGAATGGGTTTGCCGGGCATCTGCGGTTCATCGATGATGCGAATGCCCCCGGTGCTGGTGGCAGCAGTGATCTTTGCTTCTTCACCGCGCTGGATCAGAAAATTGTACAGATTTTCATAGACCGACCGCGTGCGCTGCAATTGTGTGAGCGTCATCGCGCTCTCGAGCATTTGCGGGTGCTGGCGCTTGTAATTGTCGATCAGGCGGCGGTAATAATAGGCTCGGTTTTTCATCTGGTACAGCGTCATCTCTTCTTCGAGGAGATTGCTCTGTATTTCAGCCAGCAACTGGCGGCCTGTATCTTTCTCGACCGTCTCTCTGGGGCCAGAAAAAGTATTCTCTTCAATGCTGCGGATCCATTCATCGCGGATGCGCTCGGCCTGGCGATCCAGCTCTGCCAGTCGGGGCGAATTGGGATCGGTCTGGGCAATGCGGCTGCGTTGCTCTTCCAGTTGGTCCAGTTGTTCCCGATAATTTTTGGACATCGGATCATCCAGCTCGAATCCTGAGGTTCGCTCCCCTGAAGAGGCGGCTGCAGATCCTCTGAGTTCTTCCAACCGCTGTTCAATGGCATTGATATTGGCCTGGGCCAGCTCACGTTGCGTTTCAACTTCGGCCAGGGCATTTTCATATTCGAGCAAACGCTTCATCAAGCCGCCGTCTTGTTCATTGAGTGTGATATTGGTGGTTTCTTTAAAGCGCTGCAGTTCCCGTTCGGCATTTTCCAGTTTTTCGCGTGCCATTTCTTTTTGCTGTTCCACAAAATTCACGACATTATGCGACTCTTCCTGCTCGACCTGCCGCAACCGTTCCTTGAACGCTTCCAACGCCACGGTCGCCACTTTGTAGGCGACCAACGAATCTTTGGCGGTCACGGTCAGGCTCACCATCTCACTGTATGACATTTGTCGCAGGGAGACATTTGATCTTAAGAATTTCCAAAGAGGTTGATTATCATAATACCTGCTATAGCGTTTGTTAAATTCAGCTTCATCCAGTCCTTTGGCGACCAATTTAATATAGGACGAGCTGTATAACAAGGCCTGATAAAATTGAAAAGGCCGCACCTGAGAGCCACCATAGATAGCATTTATGGCCTGCATATCTCCGACACCGCTGCCGCCGATATCTACAGGCTCGAGTGTAAACACCCCTGCGGCACGATAGATATCGGGCTGAGAGGTGGTATAGAAAAAACTAAGAGTCACACCCAAAAAGGCAAAGATAGCGATCCACTTCCATCGCCGCCACAGCATATCGATATAATCGCGCAGGGTCATGTTTTGGCCTTCGGTGGTGTAGGAAGGCTGCGAATTTTGTCCATTCATAAGGAATATCCCAGGCCGGGGGCCTTTTTTTATTGAAAAGCGTATGAACGTGGAAAATGTATGAACCTAGAGTCCACTCTAAAAAGGTTGCTTTTGATTTAAATAAAGAATTATTTTCTTTAGCCTGATAATATTCAAGAATATTGACAAAAGGATCTGCCAGGCAATGTTTAAAAGAAATGTAGATCACCTGCAGCAGAATTTGATCGGCTTATTAAACACACTTCCTAAATCAATGCAGAAGCATGCTCGAGAATCTCAAGAATATGCTTTTTATGAAATTATTTACTGCAATATCAAGGAAGAAGTTTTTTCTCCACTTTACTCGGATGTTAAAAGCCGTCCAAACGCGCCAATCAATTCCATGGTAGCAAGTTTAATTTTATTTAGCCATAATGGCTGGACTTGTGAAAAATTATTCAAAGAACTTGAATTTAATATATTGACCAAAATAGCCCTGGGACTAGATGATCTCGAAACGATGCCTTTTTGCCCGGCCACGTTATTCAATTTTCAAAATCGTATTCAAGATCATTTTCTGGAAAATGGCGAAAATTTATTGGAGCAAATTTTTGATGCTTTGACATCCAATCAATTGAAAAAGCTAAAATTAAAAACAGATATACAGCGAACCGATTCATTTTTAGCCGCTTCTAACATTAGAAATTATAGCAGATTACAACTGCTAGTAGAAATGATCATAAGAATATACCGTATCTTGTCCGAGGAAGACAAAGCTCGTTTCAAAGAAC
>CAYNUX010000508.1:0-2930 GCA_964400115.1 uncultured Cytophagia bacterium | reverse complement strand
ATATTCTCTTTTCATACGCGTGAGATAAACATCGAGGTGAAGTTCTCCCATTCCCTTGATGATGGTTTCATTTGTCTCCGGATCGACTTCGGTGCGAAATGTCGGATCTTCCTTTCCGAATCGATTAAGGGCTTTAGACATACTTTCATTTGACTTGTTGTCTTTTGCTTTGATTGATAGCGAAATTACGGGTTCCGGTATATACATGGAAGACATTGTAACATTAAGTTCATCGGCAGTAAATGTGTCGCCTGAAGCACAGTCCACACCGAAAAGGGCCACAATGTCACCAGCAATTGCGGTTTCAATATCTTGCATCTGATCGGCATGCATGCGAATTAAGCGTCCGACCCTGATTTTTTTTCCGGTTCTAATATTTGTTAGCTCGTCGCCTTTGTTAATTTTACCCTGGTATATTCGAACATAGGTTAACTGACCAAAACGTGTATCATCGAGCTTAAATGCGAGTAGAATCGCGGGCTTGTTCAGATCGCAGCATAGTTCGAGTTGTTCTTCATTACGATCCAGGTCGACGGCAGTATTGACCACTTGATAAGGCGCGGGCAAATAATTGACAACTGCATCCAACAGAGGCTGCACTCCTTTATTCTTGAAAGCAGAACCGATAAAAACGGGAGTGAGTTCTCTTGAAAGGGTCCCTTTACGGATGGCATCAAGCACCAGATCAATCGTCACACGATCTTCCAGGTAAGCTTCGGCGAGGTCATCGCTATAAAGAGACGCTGCATCGAGGAGTTTGTCTCGCATTTCCAAAGCTTTTTCTAGCAGATCATCTGGAATTTCTTTCTCTGTCACATGTTGTCCGTCCTGGCCCTCGAAGTAGATCGCTTTCATAGAGATAAGGTCGACGATACCTTTGAAATCGGTCTCCAGGCCGATAGGGATCTGCACAAGAACGGCATTATGGTTAAGCTTGTCTCTCAGTTGCTGGGTGACGCGTTCTGGGTTGGCTCCCATGCGATCGCATTTGTTAATGAATGCGATTCTTGGCACTCGGTAGCGTGTCATCTGGCGATCAACTGTAATCGATTGTGACTGTACGCCTCCGACAGCACATAAAACGAGTATGGCTCCATCCAGAACACGCAAAGCTCGCTCTACTTCTATGGTAAAATCGACATGGCCCGGAGTATCAATGATATTGATATCGTGATTTTTCCATTGTACCTGAGTTGCCGCCGATTGGATCGTGATTCCTCTTTCTCTTTCCAGCTCCATAGAGTCCATGGTTGCGCCGACGCCATCTTTTCCTCGTACCTCATGAATTCTGTGTATGCGATTGGTGTAAAACAAAACACGTTCCGTCAGCGTGGTTTTGCCGGAATCGATATGGGCACTGATTCCAATATTTCGCATTTTGTCAAGTTTGTCACTCATAATATAGCTCTTAAGTTGATTTTTTACAATTAATTAGGTCTAAATGCCAGTTTTTTACGAAATATTTAATTTACAACAATATTTAAATAAAAGCAAGTAGTTTTTATAACGTCTTTGGTGAACACATTCATCTCAAGCTTAGAGTCCTTTTTTTTATATTGATTATTCGGTGTATAAAACTTATTTTCAACCATGCATAATAGAGTCGGTTCCATAACATTTCGAGTGAGAAAGCCACACGTTTCTCGGCCAGGAGAGTCGGTAAAATTCTATGCCTATTTTTACCCCCGAAAATTATGACCGAAACTTGACAGGGCGGACAACTCTGACATTTAAATCAAGGCGGTCAATTGGCAAGCGGAGGAGATTTCTCGATTAAAATATGGGATTGCCTAAAAAATTGCAATAAAGCAATCCAATGTGAGGGAAAATCTGAATTATCCCTTGATGATCTGGCTAAAGTTTATTATTATTAGAGAATTGACAAATTCGTGGAAAGTACTATGAAATTGCCCAATCAACTGACATTATTCAGAATAGTTCTCTCACCTGTATTTATTGTCTTTTTTTCGCTGGGATCTGCTTGGTCTTTAATGGTCTGCATTTTGATTGCTGCGTTATTCGAGATATCCGATTTTTTAGATGGAATGCTGGCCCGCAAGTACGAGCAGGTAACCGATTTTGGCAAGCTGATGGACCCTTTTGCCGATAGCATATCTCGGTTTACAATTTATTTATGTTTTCTCGGCGCAGGGCTTGCGCCTATTTGGATGATTGCCGTCTTTTTCTATCGGGACGTATTGGTGTCGGTCATTCGCGTTTTTTCCATAAAATCCGGGGTGGTAGTTTCAGCCAGGAGGAGCGGGAAAATCAAAGCCTGGATACAGGCAATATCCATTTTCACCGTGTTGTTTGTTCTCGTTTTCAACCATTTGAATTATTTCCAGACATTGCTAACACCAAAGTCATCCTCATTTATTATTCAAGGCGCCATTACTCTGGCAATGTTGGTAACGCTTTGGTCAGCTCTTGATTACTGGAATGGCAATAAGACGATGGTCATCAAGGCTTTGCATACAAAAAGTTGAATCAGAGCAAATGTGTCAAGTGGCTGACATTTTCGATGGTAAATGTCGGTTGATCCATGGATGATTTTAACATTGCACGCGTAGTTTCTCCGCTCAACACCAATATTCCTACCATTTCAAATTGTTTTGCCATTCTAATATCAGTATATAAGCGATCCCCTATAAAAGCGATTTGTTGAGGTGGGCACTGGGCTTTTTCCGCAATCGCCTGTACGGCTTGTTTATGCGGTTTTCCCATTACCAGAGGTCGCTTGCCGTTAGTCGCAGTCTCAAACATGGCAATAAATGACCCCACATCCGGTTTAAATGTTCCTTTTGACACCGGGCATAGCAAATCTGCATGAGTTGCCACAAAGGGTATATCACGAAGAATTAATTGGTAGCACGAATTGATCTTTTCATAGGTCAATTCGGTATCAAATCCAAGGACCACAGCTTGCACCT
>CAYNUX010000507.1:0-2932 GCA_964400115.1 uncultured Cytophagia bacterium | reverse complement strand
AGATCGTTTCACGTGACTGGAGTTCAGACGTGTGCTCTTCCGATCTGGCCGCTTTGAGTATTTTTTTACGTCGTTGTCTTGTGGGGACCGACGAACTGGATCTGGGCATTATAAAAATCCTCCGTCAAAATAGTTGGGTTAAGCACTAATCATATTTTTTACGCGTTTGGCATCAGCCGCATCGACAATATCACCTTTACGCAGATTTCGTTTGCGCTTTTGACTCTTTTTAGTCAGGATGTGGCTTGCATAAGCCTTAAAACGGCGCACTTTACCCGTACCGGTCAGCCTAAATCGTTTTGACGCCGCACGGTTGCTTTTCATCTTGGGCATTTTGACGTTCCTCTATTTTTTTGTCAAAAACAAAATAATTTGGTTACCCTCCATTTTGGGCCCCCGCTCCACTTTGGCAATATCGGTGAGTTCATCACGAAATCTTTCCATGATTTGAAAACCGAGTTCTTTGTGGACCATTTCCCGGCCGCGAAAGAACAAGGAAACCTTGACACGATCGCCGCTTTCGAGAAATTTACGGGCGTTTCGAGATTTGAACATGAAATCATGTTCTTCAATCTTTGGCCGCAAACGGACTTCTTTAGTGGTTACAGTGTGTTGCTTTTTCTTTGTTTCTTTTTCTTTTTTTGCGAGTTCGTATTTGTACTTGCCGAAATCAAGTATTTTACAGACCGGAGGTTTTGAATTGGGAGCGACCTCCACAAGATCCAACTCTGCTTCTTCTGCTCGTCTTATCGCTTCCTCAATAGGAACGATACCGATTTGTTTGCCATTTTGGTCGATCAAGCGTACAGGCGAAACCTTGATGGCCTGATTAATACGAATGGATTCTTGTTTAATAATTGCCTCCCGTTATTGGTTCACCATAAATTTGAACAAGCCAACGTCTAGTTGGCTGTTTTTTCGGCAACAGCTTTATGTACAGTTTTTATAAAATTTTCCAAAGTATCGGTGCCGACATCGCCTTCAAATCGTTTACGAACAGCGACTTGCATGCTCTCTACCTCTTTTTCACCGATAATCAACATATATGGGATTTTCAATGTCGCAGCTTTTCTGATTTTATATCCCACTTTTTCGCTGCGATCATCCAGAACAGATCGAATGCCTTCTTTTACCAGTCGTTCATGAACAGCCCTGGCGTAGTCATGTTGCTTGTCGGTGATAGGAAGAATTTGCACCTGCACAGGCGACATCCAGACAGGAAAAGCACCCGCAAAATGTTCAATCATCACACCGAAAAAACGTTCCAAAGAACCCAAAAGTGCGCGATGCACCATTATAGGCTGATGCTTGTCGCCATCTTCACCGATAAAGGTCAAATTGAATCGTTCTGGTTCGTTGAAATCGACTTGAATGGTGGAACATTGCCATGAACGTCCAAGAACATCACGGATCTTGATATCTATTTTGGGGCCGTAAAAGACACCTTCTCCATCATCGATCTCATATTCAGTGCCGGTACGTTCGAGTCCCAAGCGAAGCGCTTCGGTAGCCCGATCCCAATTTTCAATGGTTCCCACATATTTTTCAGGCCGGGTGGACAGATAGACGTCAAATTCTTCAAATCCAAAGGCACGTAACATATTGAGAGAGAAGGTTAAAACTCGCGTAATTTCGTCATCGAGTTGATCGGGCCGGCAAAAAATGTGTGCATCATCTTGAGTAAACCCCCGCACTCTGAGCAATCCGTGCAACACACCGGATCTCTCATAACGATAAACCGTCCCCAATTCAGCCCACCGAATGGGCAAATCACGATAGCTCTTGGCTTCATTTTTATAGATCGTCAGATGAAACGGACAATTCATGGGTTTTACCATGTATTTGAGCTCGTCCATTTCCATGGGCGAAAACATATTTTCAGCAAAAAAATCAACATGACCGCTGGTTTCCCAAAGATCGATTTTTGCCACATGCGGAGTATTGACGAATTCATAGCCTGCCTGCAAGTGTTGATCTTTCCAATACTCTTCAATTTTATGCCGAATAAAAGCGCCCTTGGGGTGCCACAGGACCAGTCCGGGCCCGATTTCATCATGTATACTAAAGAGGTCGAGATCTTTGCCCAGCCGTCGATGATCGCGTTTTTTGGCTTCTTCCAACAGATCGAGATAATTTTCGAGTTGGGATTTTTTGGGAAAAGCCACACCATAGACGCGTTGCAATTGCGGATTTTTTTCATTACCCAGCCAATAGGCGCCAGCGATATTTAACAATTTAAAATATTTAATATAGCCCGTAGAAGGCACGTGGGGTCCACGGCAGAGATCGTAAAACTCGCCTTCTTTATAGACACTAGGCGGTTCTCCCAGGCGTTCGATCTGTTCCACTTTGTAATCTTCATTCAGGGATCGAAAAAGCTGTATAGCTTCGCCGGTCTCTAATTCCTGGCGTTCAAATGGTTGATCTTTTTTGACGATCTCTTGCATTTTTTGCTCGATAGTCTCCAGATCATCCGGGGTCAAGTGCTTGTCGAGATCCACATCATAATAAAATCCATTCTCTACAGGGGGACCAAAGGCAAATTTAGCTTCCGGAAAGACTGTTTTGATGGCATGAGCCATCACATGAGCTGAGCTATGCCAAAAGATATCACGACCTTCATCAGTTGCAACCGTAATAAATTCGAGGTTTCCGTTTTGATGCAACGGCTGGTCCAAATCAATTTTTTTATCATTAATTTTGACTGCGATAGTTTCTTTGGCCAGTCGTCCGCCCAGCTCTTGCAAAATTTGCTGTGACCGTATGCCTTTTTCATATTGTTTGGTCTTGCCATCCGGAAAGGTAATGGTAATAGCTTGCACCGTGTTTGCCTCTCGTCGATTATCATTGATAGTTGAAAAAAAGAAACCGCCCAGATAAAGAGGCGGTCGTCAAGGTGCTGGTAACGTTTTGTGGGCGGTACTGGATTTGA
>CAYNUX010000506.1:0-2936 GCA_964400115.1 uncultured Cytophagia bacterium | reverse complement strand
CTATAACACCATGAACAATGCTGGTACTCATTTGTGGGATTTTGATCCGCGATTGAGTGCGAAATACCGGCTTACCGATACGATCAATCTACGCGCTGCCGGAGGACGGTATCATCAGTACCTGTTCAAAATTCCCCGCGAATTTATCACCGATATCTGGTCGAGCTCGGATCAATACTATGCCGATGCCAAATCCAATCACTTTATTTTCGGACTGCAAAAAGAGGTAGCCAATGATTGGTCTATTGAAATCGAATCCTATTACAAGGATTATCAGAACGTCTATTATTTCGATCCGTTCTTTTGGGTCGATCTGCGGACCGATACCTATAACGAGGCAGGGGAACCCTTGTATGATTCTTCTCGAGGCTTGTACGACCAGGGTGAGGGAGAATCTTATGGATTAGAGTTTCTGTTGCGGAAAGAAACAGGCCCCCTCACCGGTTGGGTCTCTGCTACCCTGGGCCGAGTGGAAAATTGGGTAGAAGGGATCAACCAGGGTGAACGGTTCGTGCCACGCCATGACCGTACCGTCACCTTTAATGTCATCGGTAACATGGATGTAAAGAATACCCTGCGACTGTTTCGCGGTCAGACGATGCATGAAGACAAGGGCTCCTGGAAATTCGGAATGGGTTTTACCTATGCTACAGGCCAACCCATTACCACGACCAGCTCGGTCTATTTCACCAGTGTCATGCCGGATCAACAATATTATAGCGGCTATAACCTCTATCCTACAGAACGGAACAATTTTCGGCTACCACCCTATATCAGACTCGATCTGTCACTGACTTATACGCGGAAATATACAAATGTTACTTTTGAGCCGTTCTTGCAGATTTTCAATGCGACCAATCGGCGCAATGTCTGGTTTATCCAATATAACGATGAGATCCAGGGGCAGAGCCTGGTCCAGAATATCGATGCCCAGGGCATGTTGCCTATTCTACCATCCATTGGATTTAACCTGATTTTCTAAACAGATTTGGAGAATAAAATGAAACACTATATCAAATTAATCCTCTTGTCTGCCGCGATCTTTAGCGTTTTGAACAGTTGCGGAGACGTCCCTGTTGAAATTGACAAAGATACCTATAATCCCAAAATCGTGGTGGAAGGATATCTCTTTCCCGGTCAGCCAGCGAACAATATTCGTATATCCCGCAATTACGGTCTGGGTCAAAATATCGAGCTGAATGAGCTTTTTATCGATGACGCTCAGGTTACGGTTACAGATGTGGAAACGGATCGGCTGTATGAATTGTCATTTAATGCACTGACCATGGCATACAACTATACGGGCAGTGACTGGATCGTTCAGGCAGGTAAATCCTATCGTCTGGATGTCGGTGCGACGATTGACGGCAAGAATCTGGTGGCTTCTTCTACCACAACGGTACCGGAAACCGGCTTTGACATCCGTGAACAAGACTCTTTTTTGGGTCCCATCGATTACAGCGAGGATTTACCTGCAAGTAAAAAGATGCAGATTATTTATGATCGTTCACCCAGTTCAGATTCATATGTTCTCTCTGTTGTGGCACTCGATGCCTCTTTGGATACGTTTATTGAAAGCAACATATTTGGCATCGAAAAAGATCGTTTCGATGAACTGAAAGACTCTGATGAATTGAAGTTTTTCAATTTTTTGAAACACCAATACCAATGGCACCAAACCCAAAAGGGTAGCGGACAGTCTTGGATTGATGTCGAATATTTTTCGACCTGGTTTTATGGCTCTTATCGCCTCATTCTCTATGCTGCTGATGAAAATTTTACCGACTTTTTGCTGACCCATAACATGATACAAGAACTGGACGGCAATTTGTTAGAGCCTAAATTTCATATAGAGGGAGATGGCATTGGGGTGTTTGGTTCTGCGATCGCGGATACGGTATTTGTAGAGGTGCTGCGTTGATCATATGAGTTTTGGGATGGGCCCTTTTTTTGAGGGGCCCATCTTTAGTCAAGTTCGATGCGGGTAAGGATCGGGCTTGGTTATGTGTGTCGACCTTTTCTCAAGAGCCACCGGCCACCAAGTAATGCGGCAAGGGTATAGAGAGCCAGTCCACCGAGATAAGGCAAGATTTCCGGCAGACCATATCCATACGCCATGAGACTGTGAAATCCGGCCATAGCCAGTCCTGACGGCAAAAAGAGAGAAAGAGTTTGCATCCATGCCGGGGCGATTTCAATGGGAAACCAACAGCCTCCCAACGCCGATAGCAAGATGGCAAGAGTGATCGACAAGCCTACCAATTTATCTTCTTCATCGACAAGGAAACCCAGGCACAATGCCAGTGACCCTACGGCGACCGCAAAGCTCAGGATGAGGAGCATCATACCGGCAGCAGACGACCCATAATAAACATCAAATACCAGCCATCCCACGATCATGAGGGTAAAGATCTGGATTAATCCGATCAGCAACAGCCCCAGGATTTTCCCGCCGAACAGCTGCCAAAAATTCACAGGTGAAATAAAGAGCCGCCTGAGGGTACCGGACTGGCGTTCCGTCATGATCATCATACCTCCATAGATAAACAACACGATCATGGTAAACATGACAATGGTACCGGGGGTTTGATGGATGAATCCGGAAGGAATGATCCGGTGTCGCCCTGCCCATTTTATTTCCACGTCCAAAAGAGGAGAGCGTTCATCGATATGGTTCCACATTTTGGCCTTAGAAAGGGTGTCCTGCAGGGCATATTCGGCCATATCCGCCATCAGACGCCAGCGTGCTTTTTGTACCGCAAGCTTTACCGTCATTGTGGCTTCCTGATTTGCCGAAGGTTTGAGCACGAGCCCGAGCGCCACTTTTTGGCGTTCAGTGATCCTGGCAGAAAATGAATCAGGAATGACCAGTGTGCGCAGGCGAGGATCTTTGGGAAGGCTGTCCAGTCGGGTGATCGTGAGATTTTCTGAATCCA
>CAYNUX010000505.1:0-2958 GCA_964400115.1 uncultured Cytophagia bacterium | reverse complement strand
ACAGTAAACCGCAGAACCATTTTCAATCAAAATATGCACTCAATATTTTGCGATCCAAATCGAGTGTACAAATGAAATAAAAGTTATCCTTTGAGCTGTATTTTCAATCTAATATTGGTTGGGTTGACCGGACGAATTTTGATCCCTATTGGCTCACCGATGTCGCTTTTTTCAAAAACGTTCGCTCATTTCGCATTTCTATCAAGGCCAACGATCTGTTCGATCAACCTTATCAGGAAATTATACATGTTCCCATGCCCGGGCGTTGGGCAACGCTTAAAGTACAATACCGATATCATTGAAACGAGAATGATTTTATTCTGGTTCTCGATCTGATCGTCCGAAAGGCACAATCGATGAGATTCACGGTTTGTGATTCAACTCATATACTATTGGGGCTGTTTTTTGTATAATTCAATAGCAATACTATTTTGTTTATGTAATTAAACCAAGAGGCCAAGATGCAAAATCTTAGGATTGCAGTGCTATTACTGTGTATGCTGAGTTATGGCTTTGGGGTCACTCTTAATGTGTCGACGTTTTCCGAGCTTACCACGGCACTGGGTAGTGCGAATCCCTATGATGAAATAGTGCTGGAAGACGGTGTGTATCAGATATCCGGTACCTGGGCTGTTACGGTTTATGTCGATAACGTCACAATTCGAAGCGCTTCAGGTAACCGTGAAGCTGTCATTATCAAAGGTCTGGGTATGTATGCCAGTGGGCACCACGGCTTTTATGTTGATGCGGATGGCGTGACGATCAAGGATTTGACTATCGAAGATGTCAGAAATCACTGTATCCAAACCGCTCCCAATACAGATGATCTGCTTGTTCAAAACTGTATATTGCGAGATGGCGGGGAACAAATTCTCAAAGTTCCCAAGGATGTAAATATTACCGATCCTTCTGAACGTGGCATCGTTGAAGATTGCTTGTTCTATTACACAGCGGGTGTGGGGCCTCGTGATTATATCGGCGGCATTGATGTCCATTTGGGCTCTGATTGGATTGTGCGTAATAATACCTTTCGCGATATCGTGACCCCCAGCTCTAGTGTGGCGGAACATGCGATTCATTTTTGGAGCTGGTCCGAGAATACCCTCTCGGAAGGCAATCTCATCATCAACTGCGACCGCGGCATCGGCTATGGTCTGACCTCCACGGCGGGTCATCATGGCGGCATTATCCGCAATAATATCATCTATCACGACAGCGACCTCGATAACGGATCCGCCGATGTGGCCATCGAGATCGTCTATTCCGATAACACACAGATCTATAACAATACGATCTATCAGGCGCACGACAACTATTATGCAGCGATCAAAGCATATGGCAATGTGACAACAGACGCCTATATCGCCAATAATCTCATCAATATGAATCCGGATTATTATGGAAATATCAACTATATCATCTGGTGGGGGGGCGGCGCCACCGGCACCGAAACCCATAATGTCAAGAATACTCTTCAACCCGACTGGTTTGCCAGTGTCAATCCCGATGATGACCGCGACACGTTTTTGCATTTGAACGGCAACCATGCGACGGTGCAGAGTACGGTGATCGATCAGGCGCTGGATATTGCCGGATTTGACTGCGATTTTGACGGCGAGCCCCGCACTGCCGGGCAATCGGATATTGGCGCCGATGATTATCAGATCGTCACTCTCGATTTGTCGCTATTCCTGCAAGGGCCTTATGCCAGCGGAACCATGTCAACCGCTCTGACCACCAGTGGATTCCTGAGCGGACAAGCCTCGCCATACGATGGGTTTGCTGCCCCGGTTTTTATCCCGGCCAATACCGTGGATTGGGTCTATCTGCAGTTGCGTTCAGGCGTGGATGGGGAAACCGTGGCCGCTCGCAGCGTATATATAAACAGCGACGGGCAACTGACCCAGCCGGACGGCAGTACGCCGGTCGCCATGAATGCCCCACAGGGAAGCTATTACCTGGTCGTGACGCATCGTAACCATCTCGAGGTGATGAGCTCGTCTGCTCTTTCTTTTACGATTGGCAGCACGACAAGCTATGCGTTCGATGCTGGCAGCAAATTCTATGCACAGCAGGGCTATGCTGATCTAGGGAGTGGTCAAGTCGGTTTGGTGTGCGGCGATATGAATCAAGATGGAATCATCACCACACTGGATTATGTCGAGGCCTATAATGGCGCCGCTGCCGGCGCAAACGGATATGTCACGCCTGCAGCAGATCTCAATTTCGACAGCGTCATCGACAATGACGACTGGCTGCTTTGGATGACCAGTGCCCGCACCGGTGCCGTGAGCGCCGTACCCTAGATGGACGTCAGACGTCAAAACGTGAAAAACGTGGGACCTTTTATGGCTTTTGGGGATTGATCATTGAGTTGATATTTGTGTTCATTAGCGTTTATTCGCGGTTTAACGGGAACCGCGAATGAACGCAAAGACGAAGGAACATTGTTCTGAAAACAATTGATTTTGTTAAAAGATTAAAGTATTTTTGATAGAACGATTGTCGAATGATATCGGGAACACCAGTGGTGCTAATAAATCTCACGCAAAGAATTTGAATAATGTGAAAAGCATAGAAACGTGAAAAATGTTTAAAACGTGGAAAATATAAAATGCGTGGGAGCTGGGGAGGTGTTTGAGCGTTCACATATGAAATGGGTTCCCCCAGCATCGCCTGATTACTGTTAGCAGGAGAAAAACACAAAGTCGTTATTATGGTTGATCCTGAATACAAAGGATATATTTTAGATGGTCCCGAACGGGTAGGGTGCATGAGCCAGGGGAAAACACTGGATCAGGCACTCGAGAATGTCAAAGATGCCATAAGAGGGTGGTTGCATGTCGAAAAGAAACACAATCGCCTGGAAACCATTGAAATGGGTGACATGTTTATCGGTGAGGTTACCCTTTAGATGGGTCGATTATCCAATATTTCGGGGAAAAAAGCTGTCAAATT
>CAYNUX010000504.1:0-2967 GCA_964400115.1 uncultured Cytophagia bacterium | reverse complement strand
ATCTTCAGCTAAACATCTCTTAACCATGCACCCTCGTCCAATTGAAATTATCTGCTATCATTGCCAACAGTCGGCTGAAAAATACTTGAAGGGTTTCCTCGCTTTGAATAACCATGAAATCATCAAGACACATGATTTAATCATTCTAAACAAAATATGCTGTAAATATGATCACGAATTCAAAAAACTCGAAAAAGAATGCCTTAGGTTAACAGATTACAGTGTAAATGTTCGTTATCCTTATCCTTTTGATTTAAATGAACAGGACATGGATTTGGCCCTCAAGGATGCTAATAGAATAAAAGGATTTGTGTTTAGGAAATTTTCTGCCCTCAATAACAAATCGGAGGATCAAGTTACAGATTAGTATATACCCTAAAGATCCTTTGATATTCTTATAAACTTGATTGTATATATAGAACGATCTTCAATGGTCTGAAATTATCTCCTTCACTAATTCCTTTAGAATAGTCACCCTCTTTTGTGCTGGATAACCACTTTTCGATTTTTGTTTGCATTTTGATTCCATGTCTTTATATTATAAGATGTTCTGATTCGCTATTGAATTTTTTTAGGCATCGAGTATAAAGATTTTCTACCAGAGGATGCAGAGAAACACAGCGAGAAATTAAAACGCAAAGGACTGTGATGCTTTACAAATGGATATTTTTGTGCTGTTGCTGGATTACGACGGTATGTGCATCAGCCGACCTGACGCAAACCGTGCGGGGAACCGTATATGACGAGACCACCGGCCAGCCGCTGGCGGGTGCGAATGTGATCATCCAGGATTCCGATCCTCTATTGGGCTCCAGCACAGATCAGCAGGGCGAATTCCGGATTCAAAATGTGCCGGTGGGTCGTGCAACGGTCAAGGCCATGTATATGGGATATCATCCGGAAATCGTCAGAAACGTTCTGGTCTATAGCGGCAAAGAGACCACCCTGCGCATCGAGCTGGAGCAGCAGGTTCTGGAGATGGAAGAGATCACGGTCAGCGCCCTGCAAAAGTTCGAGTCCATCAATGAAATGGCCGTGACCAGCGCGCGCATGTTTACCATCGAAGAGACGGAAAAATATGCCGGCAGCCGCGGCGATGTCGCACGCATGGCGTCCAACTATGCCGGAGTGTCGTTTTCCAATGATTCGCGCAATGATATCGTCATTCGCGGCAATTCTCCGGCCGGATTGCTGTGGCGGCTCGAAGGCGTGGATATCCCCAATCCCAATCACTTTGCCATGGAAGGCACCACCGGGGGGCCTGTGGGTATGCTGAACAACAATACCCTCAGCAATTCCGATTTTATCACCGGCGCGTTTCCCGCCGAATATGGCAATGCACTGTCCGGGGTCTTTGATCTGCGTATGCGCAACGGCAACAATGACGAATTCGAGTATATTGGCCAGGTCGGATTCAATGGCTTTGAGCTGGGCGCTGAAGGTCCCATTAGCCAAGAACAGAAAAGTTCGTTTTTGGCCAATTATCGCTATTCGACCCTCGATGCCATGGACAAGATGGGCATCGATTTCGGCACGGTGGGCGTGCCCCGGTATCAGGACTTTTCCGGCAAAATGGTGTTTCCTCTTGAAACCGGCCGCATTAATGTCTTTGCCCTCTGGGGGACCAGCGAAATCGCCATCCTCGATTCTGAGGATGATGAAAAGGATCTCTATTCGCAAGACGGACAGGATCTGTACAACGGCTCGACCGTTGGTGTCAGCGGGGTGGGGTATACCCATTTTCATAACCCAAATACCAGCTCCCGCATCACCTTGTCCGGCACTTTCCAAAAGACCGAAACTGATATATTCAAGCTGGAAGAGGAAAATCGCCAACGAGAACTCGATGACAATTATATCGAATACAAGGCCTCTCTGGATTATGTCTTTGCGCATCGTTTCAACAGTCAGGTCTCGATGGAAAACGGATTGAGTCTGGATCAGATGGGATTCGATCTCGACGGTCGGGTATACGATTTTGAGGATCAGGCCTTTTATCAATATTTCGATAACAAACGGGCTTTGCTAAAAGGTCCCCTCTTTTCCCAGATATACAGCTCGTGGAAATTCAAACAATCCGATGAACTGATCTATACAGCCGGAGTGAATGTGTCACGGTTCAGTCTCAACAATAACCTGTCTGTTGATCCGCGTTTGGGGGTCTCGTATGCGTTCAATCCCTCCCAATCGGTATCCATTGCCTATGGAAAGCATTCCCGGTTGCAGTGGCTGTCCACCTATTATTTTACCGATGTACTGGCCGGCACCGCTGTAGAGGAGACCAATACCGATCTGGATTACACCAAAGCGAATCATATCGTGCTCGGTTTCGATCACCTGTTTTCCGAGACCCTTCGGTTAAAACTTGAAGCCTATGCGCAAGCCCTGTACGACGTGCCAGTGCGGCATCTCGCTTCCAGTTACAGCATCCTGAATACCGGCGCTGAATTTAATATCGATTTGTATGAAAATCTGGTGAATGAAGGGACGGGCAGGAATTATGGATTCGAATTGACACTGGAACGCTTTTACACACAAGGACTCTATTATCTCATCACGGCCTCTTATTTTGATTCAAAATACACGGGAGCCGATGGCATCGAACGCCCGACCGTCTTTGATACCGATTTTGTCTGCAATCTGTTGGTGGGCAAAGAGTTTGCCTTTGATGCCCGAAATACCCTGTTTTTCGATACCAAGGTCGCCTGGGCCGGGGGAAGGCCCTATACCCCCATCGACATGGAGGCCAGCCGCGCTGCCAACGAAACCAAATGGGATGACGCCAAGGCCTTTTCCCGGCAACATCCTAACTATTTCAAACTGGATTTCAAGGTCGGCTACCGGCGCAGCGCCGGATCTATCACCCAGGAATGGATGATCTATATCGAGAATCTCACCGATCACAAAAACGTGCTTACTATGAGTTATGACAGCGTGTCCGGTGAGATCGAAACCATCTATCAATTG
>CAYNUX010000503.1:0-2976 GCA_964400115.1 uncultured Cytophagia bacterium | reverse complement strand
TACTCGATGAGGCGGCCCAGAGACGACCCTGGCGGCCTATGCGTAAAGGTTGGGCGGATATGTTGGATCAGTGTCTTCACGTCTTTTATGCTGCCGTTTTACTTTTGCCCCTGGTCTGGCTGAAAACGTGGCTGGGTGCTGCCTTGACCGGCTTTATCGCCGGATCCATTAGAGAAATCGAACAATATTTTCATCAGGATCTGCGCATTCGTATGATGGGTGACCGGCTCAAGGATATTTCTTTTTTTATTTTGGGTGCACTTTTTAACTATTGGCTGTTTTTCTGACTTGGGTGAAACATGAAACTGAATTTGATGACCGATGATATGCTGATGGCTTTGCTTGACAATTTCAAGGATCCCGTGCTATTTGCAGATTGGCAGCACACCGTTTGTTTTATGAATGAGCCGGCGCAATCGCACTATAAAGAAGGATTGAATTTAATCGGCACCAATGTGCTCGACTGCCATGCAGCGATATCGCAAAGGATGATGCTCAAGCTATGGGAAAAAATGCAAAACGGGGAATTAATTGAAGCCTTGATAACCGATAACCAAAAGTATCGTATTTATATGCGTGCGGTATTCAATGGACGAGGGCAAGCCATAGGCTATTTTGAGCGGTATGAGCCGCCTGTCCTGACGAAACGGGCGAATTAGTGGAGGAACAGATGGAACTGAAGGTAACGCCTGCTGAATTGGAGGATGCTCCGTTTATTATCCATGCCAATAAGGCGATGGCACGGGAAACAGAAGAAAAGGAACTGGATACCGATATCCTGCAAAAAGGTGTGCAATCGGTATTGACCCAGCCCTATCATGGGGAGTACTGGATTGCCAAAACACCTGAAAAGAGGGCAGGATGTCTCATGATTACATTTGAATGGAGCGATTGGCGGAACGGACAATTTTGGTGGATTCAGAGTGTATATGTGATGCCGGAATACCGCCGCAAAGGGGTGTTTCGGTCGTTATTCAACAGCATCAAAAATAAAGCGCAGGCTGATTTGAATTGCTGTGGCCTGAGATTATATGTTGAAAAATCGAACCAGCGTGCTCAAAAGACGTATACTTTTCTTGGCATGAGGCAGACGGATTATAATCTGTTTGAGATCGATTTTACAGTGTGAGGAAAGAGTGATATCGAGATGTGAATCTCTATTCGGTCAAACCGACCCGATTTGCACAGCGTTTTGATATCTTCTTGCATTCCTGCTCAAAAAAGCCTAACTTATGGGTTGGATTTTATGGTGAGAGAATGAATCGGCTAATCAACATTATACTGATTATGATGACGAGTGTCATAGGCTTTATGGCAAGCGATGTATGGGGCCAGAGTCTGGACATTCCCGGTCGTATTCAGGCCGCTACCTTTTCAAAGGTGTTTAAATATTCCACCCGCTTGAGGGGAACCGATCCCATTCGCTTATTGATCGTCCATAATGGCCGGCAGCGCCGGGAACTGGATGAGCTGATGCAAGCATTTAATAATGCTGCGGTGGTCAGTTTCGATGTCTCATATCAAGAGCTTAATCAAAAGATCGACAGTGCTGATGTTGTCTACTTTATGCCCGGACTCGAAAATTATACAGATATTTGTAAACAAAAAGAAAAATTGTCAATCTCTGCATATACACCTTATACGGAAAAAGGAAATGTCTCGATTTCTATGGGGCTGGTGCAGGATCGTCCGCGTCTGTTTGTTCATTTGTCTTCGCTGTCCAAAGAAGGGCATGATTTATCAGCCAGTATACTGAAAATTTCACAGGTGTTTCGATGAACACTGTCAATAAATATTGCAAGTTTATCTTTATTTTAATGCTCATCGTTGTCTTTTCCAACATTCAGACAAGCGATGCCTATGCACAGACCAGTGACGTCTATCTGAACATGACCCTGGAAGAACTTTTTGATGTGGAAATTATTACCAGTGCCTCAAAAAAGCCAGAAGATCGATTCGAGGCGCCTCTGTCTGTTACGATTATAAAGAGGGAGGAAATTTTCAGAGCCGGAGCAACCTCGATTCCTGAAGCATTGAGATTGGCGCCGGGTATGATTGTACGCGAACAAACTCCCGGAAATTATGATATACATATTCGGGGGTTTGATGCCGCCACCACCAATTTTATGTTACCTTTGCCGACCAATTCAATCATCCTGGTCATGATCGACAATCGTATCATGTACAACTATTTTGCAGGAGGGACATTCTGGGAAACCTTACCTATCGCCATCCATGATATCGACAGAATAGAAGTCATTCGGGGGCCAGCTTCGGCATTATATGGTCCAAATGCTGCGGCAGGGGTGATCAATATTATCACACGTCAATTTGCAAAAAACGGGCTATCGACCCATATGAACGCAGAGATGGGAAATCAGAGCTTTAAAAAATCCAATGCTTCTCTGTATTATCGCTTGAATCAGACATTGGGTGTAGGGGTGTCTGCAAACTATTTATATCGAAATCGGTGGGATGAGCACTATTTTATGTGGCAAGAAAAAGCGTATCGATCCTCAGATAGTCTGACCACCCTTCAATTGTTGGGTATTGATTCACAAGGCCAACCCGTACATTCTTATTCCAAAGTCGGGTATACCGTCCCGTATCCGGATCAGCGTTCTCTGGATCAATTTGGCGTCACTGCAAGGCTTGACTGGTCCTTTGGGCAACAAAATCAGTTCTCCTTCTCAACAGGCTCACAAAGAGCTTTGAGTCTCAAAAGTTATTATAATAATTTTGCCACGCCGCTTTCTGACTATGAATCCGAGAGCACATTCATGGATATGCAATTGAAAATGGAACGCCTCTTTGCCCATGTTTCCTATATAGCAGGGCAACATGAAAATAATTATGTGTGGCTCAATTATGATTTCAATACTCTGGATGCTGCAGTAGAATATGATTTTATGTGGAACAGAGTGTCGAGATCGGAAGAGCGTCGTGTAGGGAAAGAGTGTAGATCTCGGTGGTCGC
>CAYNUX010000502.1:0-2979 GCA_964400115.1 uncultured Cytophagia bacterium | reverse complement strand
TATTTGGGACCCGTCAATAAAGATATTGTCTCCCGAGCACGTGGTGTGCTGCAAAAAGGCGATGCATCACAAATAGGGGCTATGATGACTGAATCGCAACGTTTTTTCGATTTGTTTATGGCTCCTGCTTGCCCCGAAGAATTACTGTCGCCCAAATTGCATTTTGTGCTCAGCAGTCCTGAACTGGCCCCTTTTATTTATGGTGGAAAAGGCGTCGGCTCACAAGGAGACGGATGCGCACAGTTTGTCGCACGCGGCAAAAAGGAACAACAACAATTGATCGAACAGCTGGAAGAGATGGAACTTGAAGCTTATCCTTTAACTGTCGTATCACAAGCTCCGCCAAAATCTGACAAATAGAAATAAAGAATACTCATGACTCTAAAATCTTTGACCGTAAAGGTTGTATTTTTTGATATTGGGGGAGTTTTGGTACATGTCGATAAAATGCGGATGCGCCAAAACCTTATGACCCTGACAGCTCTGGATGAAATTGAATTTACCAAAGTGCTTGAAAAATCCAATGTGTTCTATAACGGTTTTGATATAGGGGAAATTAACGCCCCTGAACTCTATGAACGATTCTCTGCCTTGGTTGATAAAGAGTTCACCTATGCAGATTTTGTAAAAGCATATACTGATCTCTTTGAACTGAACGAGCCGGTCATGGAATTGGCAAAAAGTCTTAAAGAAAATGCAAAAATATCAATAATTTCAAATACCGACCCTTTGCACTTTAAACGGATTGACGATGATTATGGCATTGGAAATTGGTTTGAGAATCCGATTCTTTCCTATGAATGCGGAATCGTCAAACCATCAATGACAATTTACTCCAAAGCCATCGATAGCTTTGGTCTCAAGGCTTCGGATGCACTGTTTGTAGACGATTTGGCAGAAAATGTCAAAGCCGCACAGGAGTTTGGAATGAATGGAATTGTCTACAGCGATTGCAAACAATTGGAAAAAGAATTATTGAATTATATCAGGCTTGGAACCCAGCCTGTTATTTAATTATCAATACACATACTTAGGAGTCTCATATGTCAGCATTGGCTATCAATGGGGGGAACCCTGTTCGTACAGCAGCTTTTCCGGTATGGCCGGTTTCCGGGGATAAAGAAATTCAAGCACTGACTGATGTTATAAAAAGCGGCGCTTGGGGGAGTTTGAATGGCAAGAAAACGACCGAATTTGAAGAAAAATATGCCGCCATGCAAGACGCCCGTCATGGTATTTTGCTCAATAGTGGTACGACGGCATTGCAGATTGCATTAAAAGCCTCTGATGTTCCGGCAGGATCTCACGTCATCGTACCTGCCTACACATTTATTGCCACTGCTACTGCTGTTATTGAAATGCAATGCATACCTATTTTTGTCGATGTTGAACCTGATACATTCAATATTGATCCTGAGAAAATCAAAGAGGCAATCACAGACAAAACTGCTGCTATCATGCCCGTCCACTTTGCCGGTCGCCCGGCAAATATGCATGAGATTATGGCCATAGCCGAAAAACATCAACTCAAGGTGATCGAGGACGCTGCACAGGCCTGGGGAGCCCAGTGGAATGGCCGGGGAGTTGGCGCACTTGGTGATTCGGGTACATTTAGCTTCCAGTCTTCCAAAAATATTAATGCCGGTGAAGGGGGAATTATACTCACCAATGATGATATGGTCGCTAAAATGTCTCGTTCTCATATTAATTGCGGCCGTAGCGACGACGGAATGTGGTATGAACATTTTTATTTTGGCGGTAATTATCGAATAACCGAATTTCAGTCAGCGGTGTTGTTGGCACAGCTGGAACGATATCCTGAATTACATAAAATCCGGAGCGAGAATCTCGAATTTTTGAACGCATCTCTGGCTTCGGTCCCAGGGATAACCGTATGTACGGATGACGACCGTATTACCAGCCACGCTTCTCATCTGTTTGTCTATCGTTATGATTCCCAAAAATTCAATGATGCGCCCAAAAGCCGGTTTGTAGAGGCTATGCGTAAAGAAGGGATTCCAACCAGTCCCGGATACCCCATGCCATTATATGAGCAGCCCGTTTTCCGCAAAAAAACATTCGGTCCGCGGGGAAAAGCCATTGATTTGCCTGTTGATTATACCACTTTTGATTGTCCGGTTGCTGACCGCCTGTGTAAAGATGAAGGAATTTGGTTTACTCAAAATATATTGTTGGGATCAAGAAAGGACATGCAAGATATTGGTGATGCCATTACCAAAATCAGTGAGCACTCGACCGAGCTTTAGATTCTGCCAAGACGTTTACGTTTCGTTTAGCATCCATACTGCCCATGTCCGCTCACCAGCCACATGGGCAGTATGATCTTTTCTGTCTGCCTTGATTCCGATCAAGAGGAGGTGTTATGAAAAACGAATCCGCCTTTGCCAAAAAAGAGAGAAAAAAAAGGGCGAGACATTACGAAAGTGGATGGGTACACGTCTTTTGGATGATGTGTTCACAGATGAGGTGAGCCTCTTTAAACCCCATTTTAAAGTCGATTATCAAGCCTACCTGCAGCGTTTATGGGATTCAAATTCGGAAATATTGCAACTGTTAAAAAATTCCGCAACTTTGGAAGAAGCTCGGGATGCTTTGTATAGTTATCTAGAATTGGCAGAGCGCAAGGTCTTTACAGTAGACAATGATTTGCATATCCTTGAAAAATCGACGGTGCGTGAATGTATCCGTGTTTTTAAAAGCCTTATCGGGCCGATCAATGAATTCCGTACAGAATTTTCTGCTCTTGAGAGTTTATGGAAACTCGCAAATAACAAACAGGAAGAACTGACGAGCAAAATATCTGTGGGATTTATCCTCGAATTCATCAATTTATTTCGTGGGGTAACCGGTAAATCCAATATTTACCTGGAGAATGCTCAAGTCAAAAAAGGAATTCCAGGCTTTCTCAAGCTCTCGGGTAGGAATGCAGCTCAAGCCCGCATGGAAATTCTCGATGAT
>CAYNUX010000501.1:0-2986 GCA_964400115.1 uncultured Cytophagia bacterium | reverse complement strand
CCACAACCCGGTGCATCCAAAGCCGATAAACGCCTCACTGCACCGAGATTTCTCAAAGGATATGAGCGCATCCTCAAAGCCGGTGGCAAAGTGCATCTGAAAACCGATAGCGATTTGCTGTATGACTATACGACAAAGACCCTCAATGCCTATGGCTGCAAGATCTTATACAACACCCCCGACCTTTATGCCCAGCCGGTACCGGATTCCCTGCTCGCTGTGCGGACGACCTATGAAAGACGCCATTTGGCAAAAGGCCGGGTCATCAAATATGTGTGCTGGAAATTCAAGTTAACCGATAGGTCTGAGAAAAAACAAGGGTTGCAGATGGTTTAGTATTGTTTTCTCTCTGTAAGACAAATCAGCAACCTTTATATTTTTCATGCAACTCTCTCAATCCCTAATCTGGGGGTTCTGTTCGTTATAGCACGGGGTCGGCAGAGACGACCCAATGCATTCCCAGCTGTAAGCTGAAAACGAGGTCAGTGTGGCGGTGGATGAACATCTGGTCAGTGTACTCGAGCTTATCCGCCCTGGTAACGTCTCTCCCAAACCCCGGCAGTCGAATCGACCTGGCAGGCTTTTCAAACCTGTCAGATCTGATGGACGACCAAAGCGACTAAAAAGGTTATCGTACCGAATCAAAACCCCGCCCCTGCGGGAGGGTTCACGGGAAAATCCCCAATTCTTCATAGTCTACCGCGATTTTAGAGATCGCACTGATAAAGGCCGCGGTTCGCAAGTCGACATTCTTGTGAATTTTTTGAATCTCGCGGATTTCCTGATAGGCCACTACCATGGTCTCTTCCAGCCCGGAATTGACCAGATCGATCTCATCGGCTCCTTGCGCTACCCTGGCAATGACCTCGGGTCCGAATTTCTTGCCCAGCGCATTCTCGACGGTTTGCAGGATTTTGGTATTGGTGTTTTCCTCGAAACGTTTATCCATGAGTCCCAGTTTTGCATGCTGGAGATTGCGCAGCCACTCGAAATAAGAAACGGTGACCCCGCCGGCATTGAGATAGATATCAGGCAAGATCATCACGCCCCGCTCGTGCAGCTTTTGGGTGGCATCGGCAGTAACCGGACCGTTGGCTGCTTCGGCCACGATCTTGGCCTGAATTTTATCCGCATTTTCCGCGGTAATTTGATTTTCCAGAGCTGCGGGGACGAGAATATCACAGGGCAATGTCAAAGCAACAAAAGGATCATCATCAAATTCTGCCCCCGGGAAATCCTTGATCGATCCGGTCTCTGTACGATATGAAATAAGCTTTTCAAAATCGAGTCCGTTCTCGTTATAGAGTGTGCCCTCGATTTCCGAGACCGCAACGATAATCGCTCCTTCGTCATGTAAAAATTTGGCTGCATGATAGCCCACATTTCCAAGACCCTGGACACTGACTTTTTTTCCTTCAAGTCCTGTACCCAACCCCAATTTTTTCATATCTTCCTTGACCGAAACAGCCTCGCGGATCCCATAATAACACCCTCTACCGGTGGCTTCAGTTCGTCCTTGCACCCCCCCCTGTGTGATTGGCTTGCCGGTGACACAGGCTTCGGCTGAAAGATCATTGGGACCCAATGATCGATAGGTATCCACGATCCAGGCCATTTCGCGCTTGCTGGTGCCATAATCGGGCGCAGGCACATCGATACCCGGACCGATAAAATTTTTCCGTACCAGCTCAAAGGTATAGCGACGGGTGATGCGCTCAATCTCAGCGGTGCTGTATGCACGATTATCGATTTTCACTCCTCCCTTGCCCCCGCCGTAAGGTACATTCACTACAGCGCATTTGTAAGTCATGAGCGCGGCCAAAGCCATGACTTCATCTTCGTTTACACTCATGGCGTATCGAATGCCCCCCTTGGCCGGGGTCTTGTGGTGACTGTGTTCCGCTCTCCAGGCATGAATCACCTGCATCGAGCCATCATCCCGTCGAAGCGGAAAGCTGATGCGGTAGACGCTATTGCATGTCTTGATCTGTTGAAGAAGCCCGGGTTCGATTTTAAGATAACTGGCTGCCTGATCAAAATAACGGTTCACCTGTTCGAAAAAACTGAGTTGAGAGGACATAATGACTCCTTTTTCTCACTTTAACAAAATAGAATTGAAAAAAATATTGTTATGTTTATTGAGTAAACAAAATTGAACAGCGGAGGATTTCCATGTCAAAGATGGAACAAGTCAGAGAATTGGGTCAATCGATTTGGCTCGATTATATCGAACGCGATTTCGTTCGTTCGGGAGATCTGCAATCCCTTATCGATGAGGGACTGGGCGGACTCACCAGTAATCCAACGATATTTGAAAAAGCTCTTCAGGGCACGGCTTATGATCAAGATATCAAAGCCTTGATAAAAAAGCAAATGTCTTCTGAAAAAATCTTTGAAGAATTGGCCATCAAAGATATCCAGGATGCGGCTGATCTCTTTTTCCCGGTCTATGATAAAACCAAAGGCATAGACGGACTGGTAAGTTTTGAGGTCAACCCTAACCTGGCCCACAATACCCAAAAAACCATCAAAGAGGCAGAGCGGCTATGGGCAAAGATCGACCGGCCGAATGTCATGATCAAGGTACCAGCCACAAAAGAAGGCTATCCGGCCATCACTGAGCTAATCGGCCAGGGCATAAATGTGAATGTCACCCTGATCTTTAGCCTGGAAAGCTATAAACAGGTCACCCGGGCTTTTCGCGACGGCTTGGAGAGAATGGACCGCAATGGCTTACCCCTGCATAAAATGGCATCCGTGGCATCATTTTTCGTAAGCCGCGTCGATTCCAAGGTCGATGCCTTGCTGGAAAAAGCGGACAATAAAGATCTTCAGGGCAAGATCGCTATCGCCAATTCCAAAGCAGCGTATACGATATTTAAAGATGTGTTTGACAACAAAGAGTGGACAATGCTGGAAAACAATGGTGCCCGCGTACAACGCGTTCTATGGGCCAGCACAAGTACCAAAACAGAGGCGTATGTGA
>CAYNUX010000500.1:0-2989 GCA_964400115.1 uncultured Cytophagia bacterium | reverse complement strand
AATCAGCACCTTGTACAATATGTTCATGAACCAGGTTCTGATCTTGGAGCAATTCCTGCGATTCTCGATCCCGTAAAACAAGCAAATCGGCGCTATCGAGAATACGCTCGAGTGCATTTCTGCCGGCATCTGTGTGTATCGGGCCGAGGCTCGTATTATACAGAACCACTGGGATGCCTTTGGATTTCGCACGTGGCAAAACCATTGACAGTGTCCACAAGTAATTAAATAAAGGATTGTAGAGTTTACGATCAAAGAGGATCGCATCAGTAACCAGCACCAGGTCGGCACGCATGACCGAAGTCCATGTCGGAACGCCCAAAATTTTCAAGCTCAAATTCCACGGCATCAACGGGATAGGAGTAACCGGATATTCGGCAAACGCATTGCGCACGAACTGAGAGTTGATGGTAGGTACAGTAAAGGAGACATTATCATAAAGATCTGTGATATCCGCCAACAAGCCTCCGAGGATGGCGGCATCACCGGCATTACGTCCGGAATTGTTCCCCAAGACATTGATTGTTTTCATTTTGAACCGTATAGTTTTTACGATGAGATGACAATTAAAGCAATTTTTTTTGACGATACCACTCTGCGGTTCGCCGGATTCCCTCTTTCATAGAAATGCGAGGATCAAAGCCCAGCTGTGTTTGGGCTCTGGAAATATCAAATGCCCGGTCTTTGACAAAAAAATCGACGCGTCGTCGGAAAATCGGAGGCTGAATACGCAAAGGAATACAGACTTTTTCACACATCCAGCCGACCCCATACAGTGGCCAAACAGGCAATCGAAGTTTAGGCCTGGGTACAGACAGGACCTCGGCAATCGTTGCCGCAAATTCGGAAAGCGTGGTATATTCCTTGCCACCGATAATATAGATTTCTCCGTTGCTTTTTTCAGATTCGGCAGCCAGCCGAAATCCTTCAACGACATCCGCGACATAGGTCAAATGATAATATACCCGACCCGACCCGAACATGATAAATTTTTTATTTTTGATGAGCTTGTACATTTTAAGCATCCTGGTATCTCCAGGACCATAAATACCAATAGGTCGCACAATAGTCACCGGCAGGCCTGTTTCTTTGTGAAAGGCCAATGCTTTTTGTTCGCCCTTTAATTTGGTCTGTTGATAAATATCACCCGGATTAAAAGGAGAATTCTCATTACCAGGAGGATGTTCCACATGCCCGTGCACACCTGCGGTACTGCAGTGCAAAACCTTGGCATTATTTTTTAGGGCAGCATTCAAGATATTTTCTGTCCCTTTGACATTCACCTCATGATAGGCCCAATCGGGACGATTCGCTTCGCGATAAAGAGCGGCGATATGATAGATGATATCCACACCTTTAGCGGCTTTTTCCACGCTTTCCGGTGATTCCAAAAAGCCCATGACAATGTCGACATTTTTTTTCTTCAGATCATCTATATTGCTTGTGGGCCGTACAAAAGCCCGCACAGAATAGCCCTGTTCCAATAAATGATCCACCATGTATCCACCCGTAAACCCAGTAGCCCCGGTGACGAGCGCTGTTTTCTTGTCATTCATCCTGACAATCCCTCTGTTTACTATTTTACAGCAATGACAACAGCAGCGTGCCCGAATTGGCGTCTGATTGCTGATGGAAGAATATTATAGGCCGGTACAAAGATATGATTAAAAAGCCCTGGCAAAAATCCTTTTCGCGGAGATTTTGTCGCGCGAATGTAATCCAAATACACCGTGATATCATTAAAATCTGCAAACAAATTTTTGAGATCTTTTTTACTATATAGGCGTGTGATCGGGGCATCCTGATGAGAAAATTCAAAATTCGTTTTGCTGAATTTGGAAAGCAATATTTTCCACGAATACTTGTAATAAAGCGTGATGGCGGCTTCACCACCCGGTTTAAGGACGCGAAGCACTTCTGAGATGGCTCTTTGCGTGCTTTCGGTCTGATGCAATACACCAAAAGAGGCGACGATGTCAAACGTATTGTCTTCAAAAGGCAAATGCTCTGCATTGCCTACCCGTATATCAGCCGAGACGTTATTGTGCTGTAAATTTTTTTTTGCCAACTCTATTGCTTCTGAGGACAGATCGACTGCTGAAACGTTCATGCCTGACGTTGCCCAGGCAACGGTTTCCCAACCAGCACCACAGCCGACCTCCAAGAGATGGCCTTGTGGGTATTTGGCAGCTTCATTTTTGATCAGCCGGTAACGATGTTCATAATTTTTTCGAATAAAATCGCCTACCTCATCAAAAAACCTGGGAGAACCGATTTCGCGAGGATCGCCTTTCCAAAATTGGGTTGTATTGACATTCTCTGTCCAATATTTACGGACCTGGTCCAGAGTTTTTCGATCGCTCCCCTCCCACAGATAAGTTCCAATGCTATCGGGCATTTGCTTCCTCATTTAATGGTTAATAGCCAAATAATTTTCAAAATGTTGTATAGTTTTGTTCAACCTCATCAATCTCGCTATTCCGGTGTTCATCTGACCAATTAAATTCGTTCGCCATAATATCTGCACACTCGTTCAGACACGCTTTTGTCGGACATCCCCGCGCCCCCAGTTCCGTTCGACGCATGATCACATCTGAAAGGGTTTGAGCCATTTCATTCCGGACAGCATAAATAACTTGGGCTTTGATTGTTGTGGTACCCGGAAATGTCGCAGATAAATCACGATCATTTTCACAATATTGCAAAACATCTTTATAATGAGTACCATACAGATCGATTAAATGGCGAAGAATATTTTCATCCATTTCTTTAGAATATTGAACTTGTTGTGCCAGATATTCTCGGTAATCGGGCAACTCTCCGCCCCAAACAGGCTGTATAGCAGATCGGCTCTGAGCATCATTATTCAGGTATCGAGCCGCCAGGGACACGGCCTTTTCAGAGACACCCCGGGCAGTCGTATACTTTACAGAGACAATAGAAATCATACCGGAAATATTGTGCCGTTCCTTATGATCGATCAGATCGA
>CAYNUX010000499.1:0-2989 GCA_964400115.1 uncultured Cytophagia bacterium | reverse complement strand
CCATTGCAAGACTGTAAATGGCGTCGGCATTTGCGGGTTCGATTTCCAGTGCTTTCTTCTCGATCTCTACAGTCTTTTGAAATTGCTGTTCCTGAAGATAGAGCCGAGCCAGATCATTCATCGCCTTGACATCTTGAGGATTGACAGCAATGAGACGCTCATAAGTATCTATCGCTTTATCGGTGTCCTCGGTGCGCAAATAGGTGATCGCAAGATTATTATAAGATTCAGGGCGCTCGGGAGAGATCAAAATAGCGGTTTCAAAGGCTTTAATAGCACCTTCAAGATTTTCATTATTGATTGCTTTGACACCGGCATTGAAATTATTGACCCAGTATTTTTCTTTGGCAGCTTGAATTTCACTCTCAAATGGTTTTCCAATTTCCAAAGATTTGTTAAAGGCATCCACCATTTTTTCATACTGTTCCATAGTGCCATACCCTTCGCCCAACAGATACCATGCTTCCGCATCGCCGGGATAATTCTTGGTAGCGAGCTCGAGCTGTTCTATCGCTTTATCCCAATTGTTTTGTTGTATATAGACCTTTGCAGAAGTGACTTCTTTGGTTTGACATGCCATAAACACTGTGGCAATCATCAGGATTGCGCCGATGATTTGCAAACTGCGATTCATTGTATTTCTCCTCGGTTACGTTTTGTAGATTTCGTAAAATATACAGTAATTAAATCTTTTAATCAACATTAAATTTTTCTTTAATGCCCTCAACATATGGAGGGGTAATCACGCCACGTTCGGTAACGATAGCGTTTATCAGATGATTCGGCGTCACGTCGAATGCCGGATTAATGACAGGGACTTGTTCCGGAGCAATGACCTGTGAACCGATTTTTCTCACTTCATCGCCATTGCGTTTTTCGATGGGGATATCCTCTCCGGTTTTGAGATCAGGATCAAATGTTGAGAAAGGTGCAGCCACATAAAACGGAATATTATGAGCATGTGCCAATACGGCCAGGCTATAAGTTCCGATTTTATTTGCCACATCCCCGTTCATGGTAATTCTATCTGCGCCGACGACGACAGCATCGATGACATCGCGCTGCATAAGATAGCCAGCCATATTGTCGCATATCAGGGTCACATCGATGCCATCTTCCATCAGTTCAAAGGTTGTCAGGCGGGCCCCCTGAAGTAATGGCCGGGTTTCACCCGCATAGACATGAATTTTTTTGCCCATCTCCACAGCAGCTCTGACCAACCCCAGCGCTGTACCATATCCTGCAGTCGCCAGAGCCCCTGCATTACAATGAGTCAGAATATTTGCCCGGTTGGGCAACAATTCTGCGCCATACCGTCCAATATTCTTGCAGCGATCGAGGTCGTCCTGTTGAATGCGTTTTGCTTCCTTGAGTAAAGCCATTTTGACATCTTTAAGGGGCTTGTTCAGATTTTTTGTCAAGGCTGTGCGCATCCGCTCAAGAGACCAGAACAGATTTTTCGCAGTCGGGCGTGTATTTTTCAATTCCAAAATAGCACGATTCGTGGATTCCAGAAATCCGGCCCGATCCACTTCATTCAAATACCACGTTGCCAAGACAACACCAAAGGCTGCGGCGATACCGATGGCTGGTGCTCCCCTGACAGAGAGTTCTTTGATAGCCTTGACGATTCCATGATAATCAGAAATCTCTAATAAAACCAGATCTTCGGGAAGCTGTTTCTGATCCAGAATTCTGACCTTTCCATCACACCATTGTACTGTTGTTAACTGATCATCCATATCTTTTCCTATTGCTTAGAGACACACTTTATTATATAGTTTACCACCTCCTGTGTTGCCCCCATTTTATCGAGCACCATTTGTTGGGCAGCCTCGCCGACCTGTTTCAACCGGTCTTTCTCTGCATAGAATGTATTATAAAGTTGCTCTACATCCTCGCTTGTATGAACCACCCTTGCAGCAGACTGTCGCATTAACTGCCTGGCCTCAGGTGAATTGATATGTCGTGGTCCAAAAAAAACGGCACAGCTATGAGCTGCAGGCTCTATGACATTATGAACACCGACCCCAAAACTCCCCCCTACAAAAGCGAGGTCGCACAGACCATAGATATTGGCGAGCAGCCCAATTTTATCGACAACAAGGACACGAAAGTTCCCGATTTTTCGTTCCAGGAGTGTTGAAAGTCTTACACTTTTAAGATTTTGGTCATCAAAAGTGTGTTGTATTTGCTCAATGTGTTCCCGGGTCACTTCATGTGGAGCGACAATGACACTTTTTTCGGGATTTTCTAATAATAAATTTATTGTTGGCGGCAATAATATTTTTTCATCCGATGGCCATGTACTTCCCAAAACGATTGTATGCTCGGGTGAAAATTTGTTCAAATCGTACAAATATTCTATTTTCCCTTTTTCGTGTGCCCGATAATAGACTTGATCGTAACGGGTATCACCAATGACTCGCGTAGAAACCGATTTGACAATGTGCCTTAATCGCTTTGCATCTTGTTCGGAAACAACCATGACCTGATCAAAAAGAGATATTATCGGCCTTACCCATAACCGGAGACGATAATAGGTCACAAACCGGTGAGGCGAAATACTGGCATCGATGAGCAGCAAAGAAATGTTACGTTCTTTGGCATGCCAAAGGAAATTGGGCCAAATATCATGTCGCACGATCAGAGCGACATCGGGTCTTACCAGATCGAGAAACTGCCTTGCGTTTGAACGGGAATCCAACGGCAGATACGTCACCACATCTGCATTTTCATCGTGTGCATGTTGAAAACCGGATGGTGAAAAAAAGGTAATCACCAATAATAAATCAGGATTATGATCCTTGAGAGCACGTATCACAGGGCGAGCCTGTTCATACTCTCCGAGTGAGGAAATGTGTATCCAGATCCTTGGAGATCGATGCTGATAGGGTTCCAATAAAGAGCGCAAATGAGTGAATAAATTTTTCCGGCCTCGTAGTCCTCTGGCGATTTTAACATTAAAAATCCCCACCAATCGCACAAA
>CAYNUX010000498.1:0-2999 GCA_964400115.1 uncultured Cytophagia bacterium | reverse complement strand
GACTGGAGTTCAGACGTGTGCTCTTCCGATCTAGCGCCTTGGTTGCTGTCCATTTTTTTCCTCGTGCTTTTCCTATAGTTTCTCTTGACTTGCAAATGGACCGACAGTCTGCACTGGAAAGGGCGCAGAATCTGTCCGAAAAGTATCAGTGGGGGCCCAAAGATTTTCAACAAGCTGCCTCATTTTCCGGTGATCCGCATGTGCAGTATTATGTCGAGCTGGAAGCCGGAGGGGCGCAAGCGCTTTCCGACATGATGGAAAAAGACTATTATCATCCTTATACATGGCAGGTGCGCCACTTTCATCCTGGTAAGGCTCATGAAACCATTGTGATTTTCAAGCCTGACGGCACTGCTTATGGATTTGTAGAAAAGATTCCCGAAGATGAGCCAGGTTCCTCTATCCCGGCCGACTCTGCACTGGCCATCGCAGAGTCTATTGCAAAATCCGAATGGCAGGTCGATCTTTCCTCTTATAAATTGGTCGAGGAATCAGAGGATGTACGACTCGGAGGCCGTACTGATCACACGTTTGTCTATGAACGAACAGATCAACAAATCGGTCAGGCTCACTACCGGCTCAGATGTGTCGTTGCAGGAGCACAATTGTCAGTTCTGGAACATTTTGTGCAAGTACCGGAAGGATTTGATCGGCGATATGAAGAGATGCGTTCCCGCAATCAATTATTTTCTACTTTTGGTTCGGCTGCTATCATTCTGCTGTATGGTGTCGGTGGAATCGTCATAGGGCTCTTTTTCTTGCTCAAAAATCGATATGTATTGTGGCGTAAACCATTGATTTGGGCTTCTTTGATCGCTTTTTTTCAGGTATTATCCAATATCAATCGATGGCCGTTGCAGTGGATGAATTATGATACCGCCCTTTCACCAGAGAACTTTTTCTTGCAACGCATACTGACTCTTGTAGGAATATTTATTGGAGAAACCTTGCTTTTGGCAGTTACCTTTATGGCTGCTGAAAGTTTGTCTCGAAAAGCTTTTCCTCATCACGTGCAGTTTTGGAAAATCTGGAAGCAAAAACCGGCATCCACTGCCACTGTTTGGGGGCAGACGTTCGGGGGATATTTATGGGTACCCTTTACCATGCTTTATATTGTCTTTTTTTACTGGCTTGCCAATAACGTCTTGGGCTGGTGGACCCCCACGGATGTATTGTTTCAGCCGGATATGCTGGCCACCTATTTCCCCTGGCTCTCTGCCGTGGCCATTTCATTACATGCAGGTTTTTGGGAAGAAGCTCTGTTTCGCGCTATTCCCATTGCCGGTGCGGTGTTATTGGGCCGGCGATTCGGTAAAACAGGAATATGGCTGGGTGTTGCACTTTTAGTGCAGGCGATTATCTTTGGTGCCGGCCATGCCAATTATCCTCAACAGCCCGGTTATGCACGCATTCTCGAGTTGGTCTTTCCCTTTATTATCTATGGCGGGATTTATTATATCTTTGGTCTTCTCCCTGTTGTCATTGCCCATTTTACTTATGATGTCGTATGGTTCTCTATGCCTTTGTTCGTATCATCTGTGCCAGGAATCTGGGTGGATCGCATATTGGTCATTGTTCTTACCCTTGTTCCGGTGTGGGTCATTGTTATTGCACGTCTCCGTACCGGCTCGTGGCTGGGAATTAAGGATTATTTAAATAAAACGTGGGAGCCCAAGCCCAAAAAAGAACCCAAAGAGCCTGCCCCCGAACCAGAGGAAACAGAAATTCCCGCATGGGCCAGACGAGGATTATGGATCGCTGGATTCGCTGGACTGGCATTATGGATCGCATTTACTTCTTTTAGTCAAGACACTATACCTCTGCGAATAGACAAGACAGAGGCTGTTAATTATGCTCAGCAAGAATTGATCGAACGACAGATCGATTTACCAGAGTCCTATCGAACAATGCCATTTGTTTTGCAACCATTGGGAGTCGATGACCGGTTTGTGTGGCAAGAGGGGGGGGCAACCATATATGCCTCGCTAGTGGATGAATATCTTGCCCCGCCTTTATGGAAAATTCGTTATGCCACTTTTGATGGTGATATTGAAGCTCGTGCTGAAGAGTATCACCTGTCAATCGGCAACGACGGCAAGCTCTATCGTTTTATTCACAAGCTGCCGGAATCCAAGAAAGGAGTCAGACTTTCTGAGGAACAGGCAAGAGAGCTTGTTTTTGCGCATCTACAGGAACGATATGATAAGGATCCGCAGAATCTGTTAAAAGTCACGGCCGAGCCTTCAAAAATGCCCAACCGAACAGACTGGTCGTTTGTGTATGCCGATACGGTAAATTATCCGCTCGATCAAGGTCAGGCAAGAATATATATACACATTGGTGGAGAAGAAATTACCGATTCCTATTATCAGATCTATGTCCCCCAAGAGTGGGAACGCCAGGAACGAAATCGTACCAATGTCATGGATATTATTAAAGCATCGGACCAGGGATTAATGATTTTTACGGTTTTTGCCGGCGCCATTGCTGCTATTGTGGCCTGGAGCCGTAAAAAATTCAATGTTAAACTTTTTCTAGTGGTTGCCGGATTTTTTCTGCTTAAACAGATCATCGGCTTTGCCAATAGCTGGCCTTCAATAGTTACCCAGTTTGCTACCGCCCAACCGTTTATGACCCAGGTTATTATTTTGGTTATCGGTGGGCTGATTGTCTCTGTGCTGTTCTCTCTGGGATTTGGATTGTTGGTTGGATTTTTACGTGCCTGGGCGCCTTTTCAAAAGGTCCAGCAGCAAGGGGTTATAATGGCGATATTGGCGGGATTGTTTTTAAGCGGTGTGATCTCAACCCTGCTCTATATCAGTCCGTCTCTGCAGCCCAAGTGGCCCGATTACTCTGTTCTTGGCGACGCCATTCCTGTTCTGGGATTGATCCTGAGTCCGGTAAATCATTTTTTCATGATTGCAGGCTTTTTCCTTCTCGCCTTTAATTGGACCGATAAAGTTACCAATCAGGGACGAGATCGTAAATGGATTGTGGTT
>CAYNUX010000497.1:0-3012 GCA_964400115.1 uncultured Cytophagia bacterium | reverse complement strand
GTCTCTTGGTATTTTAAATAACATGCTATTCAACCTTGATATATCTTACAGCCTGTATCCACATCAAATCAAAATCGAGAATGGTGAGGAACACGAACCACATATTTTTTCTCCGGAACTCGTGCGGGATGAAAATCACAACAAGAATTATAATAAAGATTATGCATTGGTCGCTAAAATGCCCGGGCCGAACAACAACTCGGTATTAATCATTGCAGGCTTTTATTTTATTGGTGTCTATGAAGCCACAAAACACCTGGCTGATCCTGATCTCCTCGCCATTATCGAAGACAATCTCATTCAGCACCACGGAAAGGTTCCTGAATACTTTGAAATGCTTTTGGAGATCAGCGGTTTTGGACGCACGGGTTTTAGTACTGCAATCGTCTATTCAGACGAAATTCAGGCTGGCCATGATTTTGAGTGGAACAAATAAATCATTATGCCAACAAGCAGCTCTTAATCCTGTAATCATCTCTCCCCCCATGGCCGAATCACATTGGCTTCTATCCTGCAATTCTCTGACCAATACATGGAAATTTCCGGGACAAAAAGCAAGTTGAATTGATCATCCTGCGAAACATAATATTGGGGATGACAAAAAACTGCAAGTATACCTATCTCTTTGAATCCACCTGGCCCGATGTCACGACCTATAACAAGATATATGAAACCATCGAGTACAAACGCATCCGAACCAAATGGCAGCAAAACTGGGCCTCTGTACTGGATGAAGAATATGGCCGATATGAGCCGCTGAACTGAGACCCGTTATTCACTGCTTACACTGTTTAACCCGGTATACAGAGTTTTACAAAGGCGAGTGTATAAAAATGACAATAGAGAACTTTGACAGGGGGCGATTCCCCGTTGAGAATCGCCCCCTGTTTCCTGAAATTTGGTTCTTTTGCATCAACTTGCCTTTTGAAAATCGGCAGCCAATCCTTGTGTTTGTAATCGTTTGATAAAACGCTTGATACCCAAATAGCCGAGTAGCCATGACACCACGGTAATGGCAAGATAAACCAGCAGATTCAAAGTGGTCTCGGGATCCAACGGCCACCATGGGATAATTTTGGTCAGCCAGGACCAGATAGCCGGAAACGCGAAAAAAATGGCAATCTGTACCAGTTGGAGAATGACATCACGAAGACTCATCGTCACCCCCTTGGTTAAAGTGGAATTTTACCGGATTGATATAACCCGGATGGATTAGGCAACTCTTAAAGTTAAATGCCCATCTGCTAAATGTCAACCTTTGTTTTGTTTTTACAAGCATTGTGTTTCCACAAAACACATTGACCATCATTATTTTCTCTGTGCCTCTGCCTGAAGGCTTTTTGCTCTATAGTCATCACTTAACGCAGAGATCTCTAAAAACACAAAGCAAATGCAGAGAATAACAGAGAAAAAAACAACAAAATCAAAACCGATCAGATACGACTCTTATCTCTATGCGGCCTCTGACTCTGCTAAAACAGCACCCTTTGGGATATCAAAATCCCAAAACAGCCTTGTAAAAAATTCGATAAATTTATAAAGCATGTAATTCCTGCAATAATTCGATAGCAGCCTTTGCCATGGCTTCTCCGCCACCCGGCGCGACAAGGGCGTTGACGGTTTCGTACCCTCCTTCATGAAATCCTTGTTGCGTGGGGATGTAACCCGGACCATCATTGGACAGTTCAAAGATAAAGACAGTCTCGAATGGCACTGCTTTTTTGATCGCCAGGCCCAACTCTACAAAGACCTCTCCGGGCAGGGCCAAAAGAGCGACGTTTTTACTCAATCGTATCGCCTGAATCTCGATAGCCAGATCCTTGCTTTTTCTTGCCTGGATATTCAATATGGTATTGGCCTGCACCTGATCCAGCCAGGCGATCTCTGAAGATCCCATCAGATGGATATCCTGTTCTGCTTTGGCAAACTCTTTCGAATTAAAAGATTTCATGGGCACCTGAATAATTTTGCTTTGCATGGCCAGAGCCGGTTTATCAACAGGTTCCAGCCAATCGAAATAATCCAGGGCTGTTTTTGCCAGGGTGTTGCCGATCGTCTCCGTAGTCAACCGCTTTTTTGTGGTCACATCGATGTGATTGATCTCGCCGCAAGGTGCCAGACCGAAAAAGGAGTGAAATTCCGGCCCGTATGTTTGTTGAAAGATCTGCTGCAGATAAAAGGGGTAATCCGCGCTGAATTCCGTTCCCCCTACCGTATCCAGATGCAGGGCAAAATTCACCAGCGATGCCAGCGGCGTATTGTCCGGATTCCTAAAAAGCAACAAATTCACTTTAGGATCGATGGGACCGGCAGGACGCAGAATATCGGGATGCATGCGCCCCGGATTCATTCGCACCACCGCTCCGGGTTGACGCAACCGTTCGGATCCCGGTTTCATGTAAAAACGCCGGTGAAAAGACAGTCCGGTTTGCCAGGTGTATCCGGCCGAGATCCGTACGGGCTGCAGACTGCTTTGAGCCCGGGTCACGGCTTTAACGATTTGTGCGGTCAAATGCTGCGGGTAATCGATCTTTTCATGAGGATCAGAACCCTGATATTTTTCCAGTGCCTGCTCATGAAACAGCTTGTGGCGGACCCCGAAATAGAGCGGTGCCGTGTGGGCATGCGTTGCGGAAATAATAATGTTGTTGGCCGGGATAGCCGTCTGTGCGGCGATGTGCTGTCGGGCTTGTTTTGCGACCTCTGGCGAGATGGAAGTCAAATCACAAAAGACGAGCACGGCCTGTTCCGAACCCTGCTGTAATACCATAGCCTTGGCGTAAAGAGAATCACGTACACCGGTTGTGATGATTTCTCTAAAATTTCCGGCTCTGCGATACCCAACGGGCGGAGTGATATCGATGCGGGAAAATCCGCAATACAAATCCGGGTCAGGTTCGCCCTGCAGAGTCAATGGTATGGCCAAATAAAAGCAAAACAAAATGCACCATAGTTTATGTCGAGTAGACATAATATGACTCCTCATTTTAAAATTAAATTGTTAACATGAGG
>CAYNUX010000496.1:0-3014 GCA_964400115.1 uncultured Cytophagia bacterium | reverse complement strand
CAAAAACCGCTGCAAAGATAAGCTCTTTGGCGTAAAAGGACCATTTGAAAAGAGCCAGTTTAGGCCCGCTCTGCTCTATAAACGGTCCTTCCATGATTTCCTGATCGGCTTCTACAATATCAAAGGGCAAACGAGCCAGTTGCGCCACGATCGCAATAAACAGCGCCACGCCTACCAGAACCATGGAAAGGGGAAAGCTGTTGTTCTGAAAATGGGTGATGATCGACCCGAATTGCAAAGAATCGGCCTTGATCGCCGCAACGATCAGAGCAATGACAATAACCGGTTCTACGGTCAGTAGCATCATCATCTCACGTGCTGCTCCCAGCACACCAAAGGGGCTTTCGGATGTGACCCCGCTGAGCATGACCATGACGGCCGCAAAAGAGAGGATGTAAATAAAGACAAGAATATCCCCTCCTGCGTTCAGCGGCGGCGGAGCTCCGATGGGAACGAGAAGCGCGACCAACAGGATCGCTCCAAAAGAAAAGACCGCGCTGTATCTGAAAAAAAAGTTGTCAGATGAGACGATTTCTTCTTTGCCCAACAGTTTGAGTATATCGAGATAAGGCTGGTACAAGGGCGGGCCGATTCTGCTGTGTACAAGTGCGACCAGCTTTCGTATGATTCCCTCCAAAAGCGGTGAAAGCAAGATGACAAGCAACAGATTGAATAAAGCAAATCCGAGATTTTGTATGGACAAACTCATGATTGCTCCGGGATCTTTATTTTTTTATCCGTTTCCGTGAAAGCTCTAATAGCTCTTTTTTCGAATAAACCTTTGATTGACCAGTGCGTACGTCAACCACCTCGAGACGTTCGGTGCAGGAAAAGCATGGGTCCATGCTGCCCAAACCAATGGGCACATCCGCGATATTCTCATCCAGGACCATGAGGGAAACTCCCTGGAGGTTTTGAAAGGTGGGAGCCCGTGCTTTCCAGCGGTACGGCCGGTTGTCCTCTCCTGTGATCACAAAGTGATGAGTTTCCCCTCTGGGTGCTTCTACTGAAGAAAGGCCGATTTTGCCTTCCGGGATTTTTTCATCCATTTTGGCAATGATCGGTCCGTCAGTCATCATGTTCAACGAGTCTCGAATAATCCGGATGGCTTCCAGGGTTTCTTTGATACGAATGACAGTCCGTCCCCAAATATCCTCGCTGGTTTCCACAAAAATCTCGCATCCGGTTTCCGGATAGGCAGCATAGGGATGATCCACCCGTATATCGATCGCCACGCCAGAGGCACGGGCCGTCGGGCCGAGTAGAGAATATGCGATCGCCTCTTTGTTGGTGATGACTCCGACATTCTGACAGCGCATGTGAAGGGTGGTGTCATTGACAACGGCATCGAGAACCGCTTTGGTTTCTTTGGCCACTTTGTCCAGTACCTTGAGCAATTCGGGATGCATCGATTTGGGGATATCTCTGCGCACGCCACCGACCAGGTTCATGCCCAGCAATTTGCGGTTGCCGGTTATTTTCTCGCAAAGCCACATGACAGGCTCGCGGATTCGCCAGGCCTGCATCAATACAGTGTCGAACCCGAGAATATGACCGGCAATACCCAGCCATAAAAGATGGCTTTGGATTCGCTCCAGTTCGAGGAGAATGTTGCGGATGTAACGGCCCCTTGTAGGAACCTCAATATCTGCTGCTTTTTCTACGGCTTGACAGTACCCCGTACTGTGCACCGTGCCTCATATGCCGCAGATGCGTTCGGCCAGAAAGGGAACCTGGTTATAATTCAGTTGACTGTCAGCGATTTTTTCTATTCCCCGATGATTGTAAAAACCGCGATAATCACCCCCGACAACCTTTTCCCCTTCGACAAAGAGACGGAAATAAGCAGGTTCTTCCAGAACAGGGAAAAAGGGACCGATCGGCACCACCGTACTTCCGTCCGGAGGATCTTTTAATTTGACCTTGTTTTTAAAATCACTCGGCGGTTTAATATCATGCTTTACATCCCGGCGCAACGGATGCAGATTCTCTGGCCAGTCATCTGAAAGAACGAGTTTTCTCGGATCCGGATGATTTTTAACCTTGATGCCGAGCAAATCTTGAACTTCGCGTTCTGCCCAGTTGACTGCCGGAATATTCGCATCGGTCATGACAGAGTGGAACCACAACTCTGCTTCAGGAATGTGTTGTCGAACCATCAAAAAGAGATGGTCAGCAGCCAATGAAAAGACATAATCCAGCAAATACTCACTGCCATTTTCCCGTCCGTCTGTTCCGATGGTCACGACAAATCGCGCTCCCATATCGTGAAAGATATGACGGGTCACATCCGTTATATCTTTTCGGTCTATGGTGATCATCACCATGTCGTGCACCGGTGTTTCTGCTTTGAGGATTTTGTCTTTGAATTTTTCCCAAAGATGTTCAACGAGTTCTAGAGTGGTCATGCGATTTTCAGCCTCCAAGTAAAGTTGAATACAAACAAAACAATTGCTAGAGGTGACCGGTATGACCGGCGAGCATAAAGAGTACAGCGACCGCCAGCCCGGTTCCGATGATGAGCCACAGCAAATACACATGCGGAATACCGGTATGCGTGGAACTGAAACGTTTCATCAATCCCATAAAATGGTTCACCAGAGGATAATAAAACCAGTTGTCTATATCGGTTATGCGCTTGAATCGATTGTTGCTCAAGTTGATTTTTGGAAATGAAAAGGAAGGATATACCCCTTTTCGTTCATATTTTCCGATACGAATGCGAAACAATTCTTTAAAGGGCAGATAGAAACTGTGGGCTCGATATCTGACCTCTTCATCGGTATGTTCTTCACCGCAATACCAGGTCGAGTCCTGGCGTCGGGGGGCACCGCCGGCGCGATAAAAGGCATAGGCGATGAGCATGCAGACTGCCCCCACGAGAGCCAGCAATAGCGGATTCCAGGCCGCAAAAGTCCCTTCGCCATAGCGGGTCATCAGTCCCCCGAGAGGATCTGCCCCATAAACTGACTGTACAGATGGAAAGAAATTGGCATCCATCAGGGGTGAGATGG
>CAYNUX010000495.1:0-3017 GCA_964400115.1 uncultured Cytophagia bacterium | reverse complement strand
ACCATCACACCATAATTTTCCGGATTTTTCACCAGCCACATACACATGGCATCGATATTGGTTTCCCATAGTTCGATATCAGGGTACTCTTTGGCTATGATCCTTGCTTCCCTGACAAACAACCCGCTTGTCTCACGCAATACATTGGGTTTTTCGACAACCGTAACTGTGGGATAGCCATGTTGATCTGCGTATTCAAAAGCAGCACGAATGATTTTTTGGCTTGCTGCTCGAGTGATTATTCTCAGTGTTATAGCCAACTCTTTCGGCGAGTGGTGTGCGAATCGCTTCATCTTGGGATGGTGCTCATCCAGGAAGGTCATGATCTCTTTATTTACAGGATAAAACTCGATGCCGCTATAGAGATCCTCGGTATTTTCTCTAAAGACAACCAGATCGATACCATCACGATAATTCAAGGGATTGCCAGGATAAGCCTTACAAGGCCGCAAATTAATGGAAAGCTGGAACTCTTGTCTCAAGCGAACAATAGGACTTGAATACTGCAATCCTTTATTCTGCAACTCGGGAATGAGTTCCTTTTCTGCCTCTTCTGTAGGTTTTGACGTGATAGCACCAAACAAAGCACAATCACACGATCTCAGCAGGTCAACAGTACGCTGGGGCAAGGGATCGCCCTCTTTACGCCAAAACTCCCAACCAATATCTGCGTGATGATAATCTGCATCCAGATCGAGTCCGTCGAGTACGATCTCTGCAGCTTCCATAACATCATTACCGATGCCATCCCCCGGCATCCATGCGATCTGATATTTGGCCATGCTTTCTCCCCTTTAAAAATAGTATAAAAAAGAAAATTGCTGTGAACTCCCTAAATCAGAATCAAAAGGAACAAAAGCAAAATCCACAAGTACCGGCCCCAAAACAAGGCCAAAACCGGCACTCCATGAGCGCTCATCATACCCGGTCATCCATCCGGCGCGAGCCAGAATCATGGGACCAACAGTCATCTCAAGACCCACCTGCAAATGGGATTCCTGGCCAACGATCTTTACAAAATCTGTTATAAAGGCGAAACGACTGACCCCGATTGCTTTGGGTAATTGATAGTATGCGCCAACACGGATGGTTGTGGGAAGATCAATTTTTTCATTTACCAATTCTGTCGTGTATCCCAGGTTTTGGATTGCAATCCCGGCGAACAGACCAGGTACACCGAGAGCAGCTTGTACGCCAAAATCAGCAGCAAAGCCATAAGCCGTTTCCAAATAGATTTTTTCATAAAGATATTTAACATGTACGCCCACAGCGTACTGTTTGAATTTTCTGGCATAGGCCAATCCCAGGGTGAAATCATTAGCCGAAATTTCACCTTCGGGTTGTTCGGTCGCGGTAGTGCGACGCTCAATGCCGCCAATGGACGTGAATATGGTGGTAATGCCAAAGGCTCCGGATTCTGTAGGCCAAGATATACTGGCCAATTGGTGATCTACATCCTGAATCCATTGATTATACGTCGCGTGCGCCTGAGGCTTGTCGACCCAGACCATCCCCGCAGGATTCCAAAACAAAGACGCTGAAGAAGCGTTAGGCACCGCGACAAATGCCTCTCCAAGAGCGGCTGCTCTGGCACCGGCCCCAATTTTCAAGAAAGACAGGCCACTTTTCCCTGCTGCAAACAGAACGGAATTGGATGCCAGTAAAAAACAAATCAAAAGAACGTGCAACTTTTGGTTCATATCTATGCCTCAATTACAGGTTAAATGTCCAACTAAATACATGATCGGGATCTGGTGCATCTCCCGCTGCAATAAATGCATAATTGAGAAAAGTCCTATGCCCGAATACCCGGGTGGATAATCCCAGTCCGAATGTGGGCAAATCATGATCCATTCCCAGACGCAAAGCACCAAAATCTCCAAGGTTGAATTCAGCACCGATGTGATAGCGAGGGTTTTGCTCTCCACTCGTTTCAATTTCTGCTGTGGCCAGCAACCATTCACCTGGAAGGGTATAGGCCACTGCAGAACGAATAATCTTAGGAAAACGGTCAGTAATACTGGTACCTCTTTCCCAGACTTTATCTGTATTCCAGGTGTATTTTGATAAATTATCCCGAGCCACCACACCCAACAGCAGAGAGGGAAAAGGGGTGTAAAAAGCACCGACATCGATTCCGAATCCCCGTGACGTCACTGCATTTTCTTCCCGACCCATGTCAGGAAATCGATTATAGAGCACTTTGCCCGACACGCCCAGAGAAAAAGATTTGGCCGGACTCAGAGCAAAGGAGAGATAAAATGCGTGCTCAGAGTGAGAATACATTTGGGTATGATTTCCGCTAAAATCCCGACCATCGATATTGTCGACCCCGGCTCGAATCCAGGCCAGTGAAAAACCGGCTTTAAGAGGCGCACGCTCTCCTTCTTCGCTTCCTGGCTGCAAGGACTGGGCATAACCGACATAATCCATCGAACGGTCCAACGGCATAAAAGACATGGAAACCGTAACCGAACGATTTTCAAGGTGAGGAAGCAAAGCCGGATTATAAAACCCGGATATGGCACCCGTCGGCATGGCCGTATGACAATCTCCCATGGCCTTTGCTCGCGCCCCCATTCCCATCCGCAAAAAGGCACCGGCATATCCACCCTCTCCGTTTTCGGCCAAAAGCGGAACAGCAATAAAAAATATAAATATACTATATAAACGCCATTTCATAACATGCCTCTAATTAAGTACGATCAGCTTTCCCCAGTAGGTGCCCTCACCCTGCAATTCTACACTGTAGAAATAGACCCCATTGGCTACCATATCGTCATAATCGTTTTTGCCGTTCCAGACTCGCGTATAATCTCCGGCTCGGGGAACAGACTCGTTTTCAACGACGGTTGTCACCATGTCCATAGCAAAATCGAAAATACGAATAGTAACATGGGTTGATGACAAGGTATTGAATTGAAATCGAACAAACCCATCGGAATCGATTTGATTGTGTCGTGTTGGAGAAAAAGGATTAGGATACATACAGGAGGGCGAGTACTGCAGAACGATGT
>CAYNUX010000494.1:0-3043 GCA_964400115.1 uncultured Cytophagia bacterium | reverse complement strand
CTCCTAACAGTTTAGCACCGAGGATATCGTCTTTTATACGTGTGAGGATATTTTCAATTTCTACTGTGGTCGAGCCGACATCAAGAAGTTTATTATAGTGCCAGGCACGAGCAATTTTTTCACCAAATGCATCAAACCGCCTGCGATCCAAATCATCTTTCATTTCAAAAGCAAGAATTTTCCGATATCTTGATATGGCCTCTTTATCCCTGTCAAGATATCGGCCGACAATTTTTTGTAAAATATTTTTTGCCAATCGCCTGATACCCGTATAATACAATAAAAGCCGCTCTCCTTCTGGCCCGTTTGTAATGAGTTGAGTCCAGGATAAAATAGGACTCTGATCAAACCCCTTGTGCGTAGCAATGAGCTTGACGCCTCCTGCTACACCGCCAATCTGATCTTGCCATCCCCCGCCGGTGGTTAACAGTTGTTCCATATAGCTGGTGCGGCTAAAAAGATCCTGTGCCAAAAGATGTTGCCCAAACACCCGGGCGAGACAAGCAATAACCGCAGATCCCAGTATACTGGAAGTACCCAGTCCGGAACCAGCGGGAAGCGCACTAAACAGAGTCAATTCCAAACCGCCGCCCCACTTTTTCAAAACTTTCTGTAAATCAGAATCATCCTTTTCTGGAAAAATTCCTGCAGCAATAAAGGCGGCTTTTGGGAGGGATTCCCATTTGCCGGGCGTAGCATAATCCATCAATTCATCCATGTTTTGTAACATAACAGACTTGCCTAAATCGATCGAATTAATACGTATTATAGGCTCAACACAACGTTTAGCAATCGCTTGAATGGGATATTGACCATTAAGCTTTACAGAAGCGTTCAGCACGATCCCTCCGTGATCAATACAATAGGGCGGTGTATCCGACCATCCCCCGGCGAAATCGAGTCGTGCAGGCACAGTAACCCAGACGACCTGATCGGTTCGTATTTGATAACCATCTGTTCCGATCTGCTTTTCCGGCTGCTTGATTCCATGTGCCACTGCTTTTCGGATAATCTGAAAACTGGGATAAAAATCCGGTTCATCACCGTTTTTTGCCACAGTGGAATGCAAATAGCAGAGCCGGGCCTGTCGAGCCAGATTTTTCTCCTGGTTGGCCAGATTTATCAAGTCTGTCGCAAGACTTTGACGATCAGCCTCATCTGCACACCAACCCAATAATTCCTCATGCGTCCATTCTTTTTTCGTGAGCTCATAGCCGACCCGATTGAGACGAATTCTTTTAAGCACTCTTTCCATGTGGAGCAGGATTTGATCATGATCGGTTTCGTTTAAAATCTCATTCATGCTCTTGCGAGGGGACTGCTTCCAGTATTCGAGGTCCTGATTATCCCTTAACTGAAGCATCAATCGAACCGCTTGCCAGGGATGATTATCCACAGCAAACCATTTTGCATGCCATGGATCGGTCTTGAATGAATCGTCTTTCCACAAATCTTGCGGTTGAATATCGCGATTGAGGCAAAATTCATCTATATCGCAGTTCAGGAACAAAGAGTCTTGCTTAAAGTGGTCATCAATACCATACAGAATCGCGACCCATTTGCCCATTTGCAAGGGTAACACTGTCAGGCATTCACCTTGCTCCAATAAAAGACCGTCACCCAAAGTGATCAAGCCGTTGATTACATTCTCCCCCTTTAATCGCAAGGGTGCGTCAATTTCGCACCGTTCAATAAGAACGGGAGCTGAGCAGTGCACATCCTCGGCCTTTATAATCGTGTTATAGACCATAGCTGAACGCAGCATGGGATAATTTGCAGCATTAGAGCGTGTATAGGAACCAAAATTATAAACCGTCCCTGCATGAGTAACCGTATAAAAATTTTCCAAAAATTCTCTGGTCTTGCCAATGTGGAAAAAGCCGCAATAAGGTAACAGTGAAACATAGAATCCTATGTTCTTCAATTTATCTGAATTGGGTAGGTTAGTCTTTCCCATTATGGCAAAAAGAAGCTCTCGGTATAGATTCAATTCCAAATGCGTATTGCGAATTTTGGTCAGCAACTCTTTGCATTGAAGAAAATTTTGTATGGCTGCCATGGGAAGATTAATGATTCCTGTATCGATCCATGTTCGATTTCCTTTGTCGACAGCTCTGGAATCCTCGAGCATCTCTGGCGAGGGTTTTTGCAAAAAGTCCTTAACGGGTACTGGCATTTTGCCTTGTTGCACATTATCCACCACATAAACCCCAAAACCACTCGCTGCTTTGGCATCTTCTGCATATCCGACTCCTGTAATACCGCTTTCATGAAACTGTATGCTCTTGGCATCAAAGTTCAAGAGCACATCCCCAGAAGTCACCAAAACCTGACCTGAATTCACCACAGGGAGCTCACTATAATTATCGAGCATGATATCAAAGAGACTAAAAAATTGCTCTGTCGGCAATGGAGCGAATATCTTTCCTGCTGCCGAAAAGGCAGGGATGCGTTTACTATCCCCCCCGGAATGAATAATTAATATTCGTTTCTGAGAAAATATGTGTAAAGGATGATCACAGGTTTTGGAGAGTTGATCGATAACATAAAGGGTACTGCCCCCGGATCCGATTCTTTTGCCTTCAGGATCGGAAATCACCAAAAATTCGGTCATTTCGGGTAACAAATGCATTTTTTCTCGCCATGACAATTGAGCCCGATAACCTTTTGCCTGTTTCTCATTCGCTGCGGTTAAAACAACCAGATCGAAAGGTGATTTCATCTTATGATCCCCGAGTGTGTGGTTTTCCCTAGAATGACAATCTATTAACCGATATTTGGTACAGGGGCAAGAGTCAGCACCCCAAAAAAAGTTCATTTGGAAACTGCTTTGATTGCATTTGCAACTATTTTTATACCGGTCGCAATTTTATCTTTTGGTGTATGCGAAAAGACCAGTCGCATACAATTGTTACGTCTGTTTTCTGGATCAAATGCCTTGCCAATCACAAAGACCGCTCCCGCTTTTAAGCTTTTAGTCAAAATCTCGGTAGCATCCATATGCTCTTCCAGAGTGACCCAAATATAAAACCCGCCGCGGGGA
>CAYNUX010000493.1:0-3045 GCA_964400115.1 uncultured Cytophagia bacterium | reverse complement strand
AGAGATGTTCTCATAAAAAAACTCCTTGTGTAAAAAAATCCGATACAGAACCGTTCAAATTCAAAAACCTCTTTGCGACTTAAAAATGGCCAGAAAACCGGAATAAGCAAAACAGCAAGAATCCAGAACAATAGATTGAGCGGTATGGCGACCGGGATAAAAATGATCCTCTGAATAATTTCTTTTATAAATCATACCATCTATAGAAAAATGACCCGGATATAATCGTATGTTTTGTGCCAGTGTGTATTGAAGTGAAAAATGCCATTTTCGACGGCTTGATTTGTTTTAAAAGAAATATTCGTTATGTACAAAGTCTTTGATTACCTTTGCAGCTAGAGGCTATTCTGGTGTTGTCCATAGCTGAAACCCGCAAAGGAGAAAAGTAAAGTATACAGGTGTTAAATCTTTTTACAGCCATATTTTAACCTCAGAATTGTCTGGTCAGATTAAGGTAACCTTTTATATCGATCTGGTCAAGTTACAAATCACACAAGCTCTCTCAGCCGGCACCGGCATGCCATTGCGTCAGTGGCTACGCTTATGGCCTTAGCTTCTTGACGGCACGCAGGCCAAAGAGATTCCAACTAATGCGCGGTTCACAGCCGGTGGGTTCAAGGCGTAGGTCCCAGACGACTTTGGCAGGGTGGGTGCGTGTGTACTCGACGCAACGAGTGATTTGGCCGAACCGGGCTCGATTCTGCCAGGTGATTTCGTCAATAGGGTCGGGATCGAGTATGGCACCGTATCCGGCGAGAATATTCCCGGTTTCGGGCATCTCGGTAGCGCTGCCCATCGCGATAGTGACGACGCGCTCGGACTCGTCGTGGGCGGTCTCACTGGTCCAGACCTGGTGAGCAGTGTTCTTTTCGAAATCGATCTCGTATTCGACGGCGCGGCTCCAGGTATCCGCCACCAGCGCCGACTTTTCAAAAGGGCGGGCCCGGTAGTTGCCATTGTCGAAAACAAGCAGGGTGCTGCGGGAGGTAAACAGGGGGGCGTGCTGGTGCCAGAACCAGCGGGCGTCGTCCTCTAGCCGGATCAGTTTATTCTGTAGATCCTCCGGCCACCCTGAAGGTTCGCCAAATATCCAGCGGATTTCGCCTGATTGCGGATCGAAATTCACGATCGCGCTCTGGTAGCGAAAATTTACCATGATGGAACCATTGTCGAGCCGGGTGACCTCGTTGGCGTGCGACCAGTCGATGGTCTCGGGAAAACCACGGCGTTTCCAATACCGGGAAAAGGTTTCATAGCCGATACGTCTCACGGGCAGGTGGTCGAAGGCCTTCCAGTCCCAGAGGATTTCGCCATCTGGTGCCACCTCCACGATCCTGTCGCCCATGACCCACTGGTCTTTCCGCGGTGCATCCTCATCCCACTCACTGGTAAAGTAATTCTGAATCCTCCGCCGCTCGCTGGAGAGGGCAAGCAGATTACCGTTTTCAAAAAGATCGGCATCGTGGTGAAAAGTCAGAACATCGACCGGTATGGCGTCGCTCGGTTTTTCCTGTGGCCTGTTCGCGGCCACCCAGGAATGCGTGACGTTCCCCAACAGGTCGATCTCGACGGCACGGTAATCAGCAGTGATGTAGAGGATCCGGCCGGATTCTTTATTGTATTCAAACCCGGCGATTCGAGATTGGGCCCGGTAATACCAAACAGGCTCGCCTTTCTGATCCACGATTAAAAGCATCCCAAAGGACTCTCCAAATTCCTTCTCGTTCTCGTTTCCGGCTTGGGTTTCACGCGGAATACGGCGACGCGGATTGAAAAGTCGATAACCCGGCTCGGCGCGCCCGGTGTCCACCTTTACGAGATTGATTTTTGGAAATTCCTCTGGTGCAGTGGGCAGGGCTGGGGCTCTGTAGGTGACAGGGTCGGATTTTATTGTCCTTCCTTGCACATCGATAAAAGCGACAGTAATCCTGTGCGCTTTGCCGGGTCGAAAACCGATAACGGGCAAGCCCTCTGCAGGATCGCGGTCGCCGTCATAGTCAAAGGACCATTCGTTATCGCTATTTTTAACCGTAATGGTGGTTTTTGCAATCGTCGCCTCTGTATCAAACCTGACTATAGCAGCAAGGGGTACACGGGTATTGGGATTAGGCTCGACGCTTGGCAGTGTGGAAAACATGTCCTTGTCTTTCGCATGAACGAGACAAGCAAAAATACTGCCAAAAAGAAAAATAAAGAAAAAGAAGCGATCTGGTATGATGGCTCGAACGCCAGCGCCTTGGGATAGGTGAGCCCATAGTATCCGAAATAGATGGGACAGGCAACCCTTGCAGATGTGTTGATGAGACAAATTGGTCATATATTCTCCCTTATGCTAATGCCCGGCGGGTCATGCACTCGACCAAAGCCGGGTCGTACTCGGGTATGCGAACAGCATCGGATTATTCTTTGAAAAACAATAATTCGTTCCAGTCCCGCACAAACTTACCAAACCATTGGCTGTTGTTATCAGGTGGCAAAGTTTTAGCCGTTACTGCAGGCCATTATGAAATAACACAACCAAACCCATTCTATTGTTCTAGTCCAATTCCTGCACTTGCTCTACACACCAATCTGCCCGTTCCTGAAACTCTTTCTGCTCTTTTAATACTGATCCTGCTAAATCAAAAGGCAGTACTGGTTTTCTTTTCCTCACGCGTTATAGACCCAAGCCAGACTATGTGAAACTCTGTTTTATAGATTCAACAAGTGTTTTACCCAGAGTTGTGAATTTAAAGGACATCAGCCTTTTTGTTTTATAGTTGCCAATGAACTCGTCTTTGTACTCGGTATCAAGCATTCCAAATTGTTTGTGGATATTAATAACGATTTGTTCAATTGCTCCACGCAAAAGTTTTTGGTGAAATGTTTTATCTTGAGATGTCCACGTCAATCCGGTTTGATCGATTAGGGAATCAGCAAAATCATCAAATGGGATCGAACGTTTATTCATATGAATTAGCAGGTTTTCAAGTGTTGATCGCTCAAAATTAACTGGTAGATTCTCACCGATACCCATTACCTGAAAAGCCACGAGCCAATTTATCC
>CAYNUX010000492.1:0-3052 GCA_964400115.1 uncultured Cytophagia bacterium | reverse complement strand
ATCGCCGAAGGTTTGGCCTTGCGTATCATTGAAAAAAAGGTGCCCCGTATTCTCTATAACAAACGGGTCATCACCCTGGATCTGGGCGCTATCGTGGCCGGAACCAAATACCGCGGCCAATTCGAAGAACGCATGAAAGCGATCATGAACGAGTTGGTCAAAGCCAGGGACATCATTCTCTTTATCGATGAACTCCATACCATCGTTGGCGCTGGCGGCGCATCCGGGTCACTGGATGCCTCAAATATGTTTAAACCAGCTCTGGCCCGCGGTGAATTGCAATGTATCGGCGCCACCACACTGGACGAATATCGTCAATATATAGAAAAGGACGGCGCCCTGGAACGCAGATTTCAAAAAGTACTCATCGACCCGCCCAATCTCGAAGAGACCCTTGCCATTGTCAAGGGTCTGCAGACCCGTTACGAGATGCATCACCGGGTCAAATATACCGATGAAGCAGTGCGGTCGATTATTCAGCTCTCGGATCGCTATATCACGGATCGCTTTCAACCGGATAAATCCATCGACGTGCTCGATGAAACCGGAGCCCGGGTGCATCTGGCCAATATCGTGGTCCCCAAAGAGATCACCCAGCTGGAAGAAAAAATCAAAAAGATCCGCAGTGAAAAAGATACGGTTGTGCGGTCACAAAACTTTGAAAAAGCGGCCTTGTTGCGCGATCAGGAAAAACAGATGAGCCGCGAGCTGGACCAGGCTAAGCAGAAATGGAACGAAGAACAAGAGACGCAATATGCCAGCGCCGGTGAAGAAGACGTTACCGAAGTCGTCTCCATGATGACCGGCATTCCGCTGCAACGCGTGGCACAGTCAGAATCGAATCGTCTGCTGCATATTCGTGATGAGCTAAAAACCCGTATCATCGGCCAGGATCAGGTGATCGATATGCTGGCCAAAGCGATCCAGCGTACGCGCGCTGGCCTCAAAGATCCGCGCCGCCCCATTGGCTCGTTCCTGTTCCTGGGTCCCACAGGCGTCGGCAAAACCCAGTTGGCCAAAGAACTGGCCAAATATTTATTCGAAACCGAAGATGCCCTGATCCGGCTGGACATGTCCGAGTTTATGGAGAAATTCTCGGTCTCCCGCCTCACCGGCGCGCCTCCGGGCTATGTCGGCTATGAAGAAGGTGGCCAGCTGACCGAAAAGGTGCGACGGCATCCATACTCTGTGGTACTGTTTGACGAACTCGAAAAAGCACATCCCGATGTGTTCAATCTGCTGCTGCAAATTCTCGATGAAGGCCATGTCACCGATGGCCTGGGACGCAAGGTCGATTTCAAGAATACCGTGCTCATCATGACCAGTAATCTGGGCGCCCGGGAGATCAACAAACAGACCTCATTCGGATTCGGCACGCAAAAGCATTCCGAAGAAAACGATCATGCCAACATGCGTGAACGGATCTATGAAGAGGTCAAGAAACTGTTCAATCCGGAATTCATCAATCGCCTGGATGAGATCGTAGTGTTTAGACAGCTGAACAGAGATGATATGGTCAATATCATCGATATCGTACTCGATGAAACCCTGATCAAGCTGTCCGATCGCGAGATCACCATCGAATTATCAAAGAGTGCCAAGGAATTTCTTGCGGACAAGGGATTCGATCCGGTGTATGGTGCACGCCCACTCAGGCGTACCATTCAGCGCTTCATCGAAGATCCGCTGGCCGAAGAGCTCCTCAAAGGCCGGTTTTCCGAGGGCTCGGTGGTCAAGGTGAAAAAGAAAGGCGAAAACCTAGAGTTCACCGAAGGCAAAAAATCGGTCTCGAGTAAAAAAACCAAACAATACAACCAATAGAGTCATAGCCTTTGCGCAAAACAGACTCGATCTGTGTATAAATCTATCCCATGTCAGGAGGTATCAAATAGATTCTGGCATGGGATTTTTATTGCTCATGATCCAGCCGGACGGGCGACCTAAATTTTTGAGGCTCCGCCCCATGGTCGGACCTCAGAGGTTTGCTGTTTCTTTTGGATTTATGAAAAAAAAGACCAACGTGTGAGGCCATAAGAGCTTGAAAACATTAGCCTAAAAAATTAAGATGCTTGTTTTCAGCTCACTATGAGGGCATTGCATCGATAATAAAAAGGCCATTTGAACCGGTTCAAATGGCTTTAGGCCGTCGATACCTCCCGGAGGTTGAGGGTATAACTGTAGCAAACATCAAATCTGTCAGCAGTTTCGTTTACGCCAGCCTCCGGGAGGTTTGCACCGTCGAGCACCATGCTTCTAGAAACCGTGCGCGACGCGAGCCTCCCGGAGGATTCTACCGTACCAGCAACAGCTTTTTCATCTCTTTACTGTCGCCGCCTGTTAATGTGTAAACATACACTCCGCTGGCGACCATCGATCCGTTCTCATCTTTGCCATCCCACAGAATGTCATGGCGACCGGCTCGTTGCTGTTTGTCGATCAACACGGCAACCGTTCTTCCGAGAATATCCATGATGGTCAGTTTTACATGACACGCCTCAGGCAATGCATAACGAATGGTGGTCGTCGGGTTGAACGGATTGGGATAATTCTCCTCCAGCCTGAACTGTGCCGGTTGTTTATTATCCGATTCCACCCCGGTGGCCGGATCAAACTCGAATGCGCCCATATCCGGGGCACCTCTGCCGTCATTGACCCCGCCCTTTCAGGGCTTTTCAATTTTTACTCGCTATTTTCCCAGGGCTGTCGCCCTGGGTTGACATACGGTGCCCCGTTGGGGCTAGAGCGTGATTCCGCTAAACAGCATCAGTTGCCATGTTTGATCGTCATTTATACCTCATGCTTGATGGTTTCAAAGGCTCAGGGCCTCACTATTTTTCTTGATTTCATAACTGAAAAAGCACAAACGATTTCTGAGGTCCGCCCCCTACGCTATCCGCTTATCTCATCAACAGCATTTTTCGTGTGACAACATGGGTTCCGTAGCGGATTTGATAAAAATACATCCCTGAAGCCACTGGATTTCCATAAGCATTTTTGCCATGCCAGACAACTGAATGGTGACCCGATTCTAACAGGCTATTCAGACAAGTCT
>CAYNUX010000491.1:0-3066 GCA_964400115.1 uncultured Cytophagia bacterium | reverse complement strand
AAAGAAACCATTGCTTTTATGGAGTCATTGGACAAACCCTGGATCGCGTTCAAGATCCTGGCGGCCGGTGCCGTGCATCCCAAAGACGGATTTCGTTTTGCCTTTGAAAACGGTGCTGATTTTGCCTGTGTGGGGATGTTTGACTATCAGATCGTGGAGGATGCCAACATTCTTACCGATCTGTTTGACAACCAACCATTCAATCGTAAACGACGCTGGATATCATAATGCAAACGCTCCTTATCATTTGGATTGTACCGGTGGCCATTCTTTTACACAATATCGAAGAAGCGATCTGGCTGCCGGAATGGACGAATCAGCATGCACGACGCTGGCATAAACCCGTTAAATCCATAGAATTTCGCTTTGCGGTTACCGTGCTCACTCTGTTGGCCTTTCTTTTGGCCGGATTGACACAAATTTTTGCTTTTGGCTCCCTATGGCATCATCTATTGGGAGCCTATACGCTTGGCCAGGCCATAAATATCTTCATGCCACATCTGGTCGCCACCCTTGTCACAAAACACTATGCCCCGGGCCTGATCACTGGCCTGATATTTGTCTTGCCCGCAGCATGGGTGTTTCTGAACCATGGCTTTACTCATGATTACCTGAAACTCGCCACATTTAGCCTCAGCGCGGTAATCTTTATTCCCACTGTTCTGCTCAGCATCCCCCTTTTATTCCGCCTGGGGCAAAGGCTGCTGGAGTGAAACTTTATCCCCATGCCCGCGTACAATTAAGATTATAGTTTCCATTCCAGCTGAATCGACCTACCCATCATCTTAACCACTAAAGAGTGGGTATTTAATCATTACCTAAAAGGAGGTTCATGTGCTGCATATGAATCGCAGAGATTTCCTATTAAGAGCCGGGGGCGGTGCTTTGGCATTGGCAGGTTCGAGCCTGTGGTTTGACCGCGTCCTGGCAGGACAAATTCCGGCCAGCAGCGAAGAGCTGTTTGCCAATCAGTTCGGGGTGACCCGCCAGGACATGCAAAAACTCCTGGGCGTGGCGCTGTCACGCGGAGGGGAATTTGCCGAACTCTATTTCCAGTATCAGCTCTCGAATTCCATCAATATGGAAGAAGAGATCATCAAAGAGACATCAGAGAGCGCCTCGGTGGGAGTAGGCATACGCGTCATCTCTGGTGAGAAAACCGGTTACGGTTATACCAATGATCTCTCTTTTGAAGCCATGAAACGGGCAGCGACCACAGCAGGGGCCATTGCCAACTCTACCGGAACACCCCTGTCTGTTGACCTGCGCGTAAAAGAACCCCGTTTGCAGGTCTATGATTTGAACAGACGCTTTAATGACGAAAAGCTGGAAGACAAGATCGCACTGGTGCGTGAGACCCATGATGCGATCGTAAAGTATGACAATCAAATCACCAAAGCCCGTGCCATACTGGGTGATTCTCTGGAATATATTACCATTGCCAATTCCGAGGGAGTGCTGGTATCGGATATCCGTCCCCAGACACGTCTGATCGGAATCGCCATTGCAGAAAAAGAGGGTGTGCGAAATAGCGGCTTTTACAGCTCGGGTGGCCGGGTCGGCGCGGATTATTACGCGAATGAGCTTTCCCCAAAAGTGGTCGGTGACAGAGCTGCCGAAGAAGCCATCACCTTACTCTCGGCAAAAGATGCAAATGCCGGTGAACAGCCGATCGTGCTTGGCGTCGGACAAAGCGGCGTCATGATTCATGAAGCCGTCGGACATCCCCTGGAAGCAGATGGCAACCGCAAGGGCACCTCGATCATGACCGACAAGTTGGGAAAAAAAGTGGCCAACGAGATCGTGACCATTTATGAAGAGCCCACCCTCGAACAAATGCGCGGTTCACTCAATGTGGACGATGAAGGTGAACTCACCCAAAAAACGGTTCTCATTGAAAATGGCGTGCTCGTTAACTATATACAGGATAAACTATCAGCCAAATTGATGAAAATGAAACCCACAGGCAATGGCCGCAGAGAGTCTTATCAGCACAATCCGATTCCGCGAATGACCAATACCGTTCTGGCTCAGGGTGAACATGATCCGGAAGAGATCATCCGTACTGTCAAGAAAGGCTTTTATGCCAAATCGTATCAGGGCGGTCAGGTGGAAGATTCGGGCAAATTTGTGTTTTCTGTCAACCTGGGTTATCTCATCGAGGACGGCAAACTTACCAAACCCCTAAAAAACGCTACACTGATCGGCACCAATGTGCAAATCCTGGAAAATGTCAGCATGATCGGAAATGATATGGGTTTCTTTTTAGGCACCTGCGGCAAAGAGGGACAATCCGTTCCTGTCACCGCTGGTACTCCAACACTGAAAATCGACCGCATGACGGTGGGAGGTCGCAAATGAGCGAAATAAAATCATTGACTGCCCTCGCAGAAGACCTGGTCTCTTATACACGCAAAAAAGGAGCCGATCAGGTGGAGGTCAGTATCAGCAATGGCAGTGAATTCAATGTAGATGTACGCAAGGGCGAAATCGAAAAACTTGTCGAAGCCGGATCCAAAGCCCTGTCCATGCGTATTTTCAAGGACAACAAAACCGCCAACCTGAATTCATCCGATTTTAACAAGGAAACGCTTTACAAAATGGTCGACAGTGCGGTCAAACGCGCGGAATTATCGAGTCCCGATCCCTTTGCCGGTTTGCCCGACCTTTCAGAAGAAGAACAAGCGTTTGTGGATTATAAAAACCTGAATATATTCGACCCCGCCATCATGGAGCTGGGACCCGAGAAAAAAATCGCACTGGCCAAAGAAACCGAAGCGATCTGTCTCAAAGACGATCGTATCACCACATCGTATGGCTCCGGATTCGGCAACTATTTTGGCGAAAATATTCTGGTCAACAGCAACGGATTTAGTGGCTCGTATATGCGCACCAATTGCAGTCTGGGTATTTATCTCCAGTCCGGTACGGGTGACAAGCGAGTGGAAGACGGCTGGTATGAAGGCTCTCGTTATATCAAAGACCTGTGGCAGCCCGAACGCATCGCAAAAACCGCTATCGAGAGGGTCACACGAATGATCGGCGCAAAAAAGGTTGCCTCGCAAA
>CAYNUX010000490.1:0-3066 GCA_964400115.1 uncultured Cytophagia bacterium | reverse complement strand
CAGCTGCCGATAAATTCCAAAAAGAGGGGGTAGGTGTCTCTCTTACGGTAACTCCCTGCTGGTGTTATGGCTCTGAAACGATGGATATGGATCCCCTTATCCCCAAGGCAGTATGGGGCTTTAATGGTACGGAAAGACCTGGCGCTGTTTACCTGGCTGCTGTTCTCGCAGCACACAATCAAAAAGGATTACCAGCGTTTGGTATTTATGGTCGGGATGTTCAGGATTCTGGCGACACATCCGTACCGGCTGATGTTCGTGAAAAGATTTTACTCTTTGTTAAAGCTGGCCTAGCTGTAGCAGAGATGAAGGGTAAATCCTATCTGTCGCTGGGATCGGTGTCCATGGGGATTGCAGGTTCTCTTTTGCATCCCTCGTTTTATGAAAACTATTTGGGCATCCGCTGCGAATCCGTCGATATGAGCGAATTTGTACGACGTCTTGCAGAAGATATCTATGATCCAAAAGAATTTGAACATGCCTTGCAATGGACAAAGGAAAATTGCAAGGAAGGACGCGACGATAATCCGCCTGAAAAACAGTTCTCCAGAGAACGCAAGGATAAAGACTGGGAAACGGTTGTAAAGATGACGATGATCGGGCGCGATCTGATGATTGGCAATCCCCAATTGGATGAGATTGGATTTGGCGAAGAAGCCCTTGGCCATAATGCGATTATGGCCGGATTTCAGGGCCAGCGACAATGGACTGACCATTTTCCTAATGGCGATTTTATGGAAGCCATACTCAATTCATCTTTTGATTGGAACGGTATTCGTGAACCTTTTGTATTTGCCACGGAAAATGACGGACTCAATGGTGTCACCATGTTGTTCGGACATCTGTTAACAGATACAGCACAGATCTTTGCCGATGTTCGTACGTATTGGAGTCCACAGGCCGTCAAAAGAGTGACGGGTAAAGAACTAAAGGGCAAAGCCGAAGGAGGACTCATTCATTTAATCAACTCTGGTTCGGCAACACTCGATGGAACCGGCAGGCAAAAGCAGAATGGTGAATCCGTCCTTAAACCGTATTGGGAAATACCTGAACAAGAAGTAAAGGCTTGTTTGAAAGCTACACAATGGTGTCCTGCCGATCTGGGCTATTTCAGAGGCGGGGGATATTCTTCACAATTCGTTACCGAAGGAGAGATGCCCGTAACCATGAGCCGCATCAACCTCATTAAGGGGCTCGGCCCTGTCCTGCAAATCGCAGAGGGATATACTGTGGATCTGTCCAAGGATATTCATAAACCGCTCGATGAACGTACCAATCCCACCTGGCCAACGACCTGGTTCGCACCCAACATTACCGGAAAAGGTGCCTTTACAGATGTATATTCTGTAATGGCCAATTGGGGTGCAAATCATGGCGCCATCAGCTATGGTCACATAGGACATCAACTTATAACTCTTGCATCTATATTGAGGATTCCAGTAAATATGCATAATGTGGATAAAGAAAGAATTTTTCGTCCCAGTGCATGGTCTGCATTTGGAACACTGGATGCAGAGTCCGCAGATTACAGAGCGTGTCAAAACTATGGACCTATTTACGATTAACAAGAAAGGTCTCTGCTCCAAAAGCAGTGACCTTTTCATGCTAGATAAAATAGCAGCAAAGGACAAGCACTTTGAAGATACTCAAGGCGAAACTGGATTTAAATAGCTTTTCCAAAGAACTCCCAAAGCAGGCACAAAACCCCCAAATTAGGAGAGATTCAATTCACTCAATTTTGCGTGAACGATTCCAGGGTGCTGCTTCAGAGTTTCATATTAGCCTGTCTGATGAAAATTTTGCCTTGCTTGAGTGGAGCACAGATAAAAGTGCCTCTCAATGGTCCGAAAAAAATCGCACCGCACTGCAGTATGCCAGAAACAAAGAATATGACAAGGCGATTGCACTGTGGAGACAGATAACCGATCAGGGCTGCCTTGATCCTGATCTGTATTATAATCTCGCTATTATTCAAATAGAATCCAAACACATTCGTGAAGCATTAAATACCTTGAATCGCACCATCGAGCTCTGCCCAATTCATACCAAAGGTTTATTTTTACTGGGCAACCTCTATTCAAAAACCCGTCAATTCTCTCAAGCAGAGAAATATTTAAAAATGGGATTGTGGTTTGAACCGGATAACTTGAATTCCTTGATCAATTTGGGTGCAATTTTTAGCATTCAAAAGCAATTTTCCGATGCGATAAGAATTTTCGAACGAATCATTTCTCTTCATCCCAAGGAAGCTCGCGCCTATCTAGGTCTTGGAAAAGTTTATCAGGCACTGGGTGACTCGGAAAATGCTTATCGCAGCTTGCGAGCCGTAATTAAAATTGAGAATAATGGAAAATTAGGAAAATTAGCTCAAGCATTACTTGAAAAACTTGATTATCAAGAAAAAGAGGAGGGAGGGACAACAGTAAGAGCCGATTCGACAAATCTGCAAAAGCTTTATCAGCTTGCATATCAAAACTTTATAAAAGGAGATTTACAGGCTGCACAATCTGGTTATCGTGAATATTTGAACCATAATCAAAACGATGCATCGGTGTGGGCATCATTGGCGGCGGTCCAACTCCGGCTTCAGATGATAAAAGAAGCATGCGAAACCATTGAAAAAGCTCTTCAATTTGATCCCGGTCAGCCTGTTTATTATAAACAAGCATCGATAATTTTCGATGCCGCCCAGGATCGTTCGCGTGCAGCCAAGATGGCACAGAAAGCGATTGAAATGGGCAAAAAGGACAGTGTCACTTTAACACTATTGGGCAAAAATATGGATAATAATGATCAGGAGGCGCTTTTAAATCTGCAGGAAGCCATCAGATTGAATCCCAATAATCTCAATGCCCGTTTTAGTTATGCAAAAAAACTCGAAGAGTTGGGTGAAATTGAAGCTGCCAAACAAAATTATGAAGAAATTATGTGGAACAGATCAAATTCCCCCTTGAAAGAAAAAGCAAAAAAAAAGCTGGAAACCTTATAAAAACAATTATATATCACTCTCCATTTCTCAAATATTCAAAGGACCCTCGATTAAATGCATTCCTGCGCGTTTATGAT
>CAYNUX010000489.1:0-3067 GCA_964400115.1 uncultured Cytophagia bacterium | reverse complement strand
GGTCTGCCGGGAATCGAAAAACAGATCGGTTTTCACGAATCCACTGAATTTAATACCAAAATCAGAGTGTTCAGTCTGGGCGGTAACCATACCGGCAAAGCAAACCACCAGGACAAAAAACAAAATCATCACTTTTTTCATGATATCCTCTTGAATGGTTAACATGTTCATCTATTTCGGGATTTTGATGCAAGAGTAGGATCGCCCTCACTCCGTCTATAGCGGAGTGAGGGGGACATTATCACGCGTTATGAACCTGTTCTGCCAGAAATTTTTGAATTTCAGCAGGTGTTTTTGATTTGCTGAGCAAAGAAACAACAATATTAACAATAATTGCCAATGGCGCCCCTAGCCAGGCAAAATACCAGGCATTCAAATAATAGTTGATGAATTCCTGCCCCGGCAAATTCCCGCCATATTTTCCGACAATAAAATAGACCAACGCAACAAGTGCGACAGCGGAACCGGCCAAGAGCCCGGCCCATGCACCATCCCTGTTTGATCCTCCCCACCAGATTCCCAGCAGAAAGAGAGGAAAGATTGTGCAGCCGGCCAGAGAAAAAGCGATAGCAACGAGCTGAGCGATCAAGCCCAATTTGAGCAAAGCGACGATAGCTACAGAAGCGGCCATGACAATCGTTCCGATGCGCGCCATCAGCATCTGAGTGCGCTCAGTGGCATTGGGATTGAGAGTTCTAAAATAGAGATCATGTGAGAATGCGGACGCGCCAGCTACCAGGAGCCCGGATACCGTGGAAAACGCTGCTGATATGGCTCCTGCGGCCAGCAAGCCGACAATAAGAGGAAAAACAGTCCCCAATTGAGCCGTATAAACCACAATCGCATCTTTTGCCAATACTCCCACTTCCGGATTGGATGAGAGGATTTTGCCAAAAACAGAATAGACAGGAGCACTCCAGTACAAGAGACAGATAAAAAACAATCCCCATACCACAGACCACCGGGCATCGCGTGCTCGGGGTACGACATAAAAGCGCTGAATCACATGGGGAAGGCCTGCGGTTCCGATCATCAGCGAAAAACAGATAGCGATCCACTGAAAAGCGGTTTGACCGGTTGCAGGATCCCATGGCATGGCAAATTCCGGGACCGGGAGCGTTGCAAAATCGTGACCCAGTGCAGAGATACTTTTACCGGGTGCAAGACCATTGACAGCATCCGTGACAATCTGGCCATACCCCACTTGGGGTACCAGCCAAAAATAACCGAATTTGTAGGTGAGAATAAACAGGGGAATCATAAAAGATACAATAATAATGACATATTGCACTTGCATGTTTTTAGTCACACCCAGCATACCGGAGATGAGTGTATAAGCCAATACAACAGACGCACCAATCAATACCGCCCAGGTATAATCGATACCCATGACCCATTTGAACATGATGCCAATGCCTGCAAACTGACCCACGCAATAAGAAAACGATATAAAAATAGCCAGTGACGCACCAAAACCTCGCAGACCTTTTGAATAATAACGATCCCCTATGAAATCCGCTGCAGTGTATTTTCCATACCGGCGAATCTGACCTGCCATCAAGATAAGCAATAACACATAACCACCAGTCCACCCCACAACATAGGAAAGACCGTGATATCCGGCACCATACATAATCGCAGCCATGCCCAAAAAAGAAGCAGCGCTCATCCAGTTCGACGCGATGGCCATTCCTGCTCCCACAGGTGAAATTTTGCGGCCAGCAGCCCAATAGGTCGAGGTGTCTTTGGCTCTGTTGAAAATTCCTATCATGAGAAAAGTGATCAAAATAATAATGAGCAAAATTGCGGGGCCAATCTTAAATTCACCCTCTAATTGGGTCGCGCTCGCAGAATTTGCCCAAAGAGGTAAATTCAGACACAGGATCCAGAGTATAGCAAGTAAACTTTGTCGCATTTTCGAATTCTCCTTTATTTGGGCTATTCTTGGTCGATATTATGTTCTTTATGAATTTTGTCGATGGCCACTGCATAAATGATACACAGGATAACAAACATGATGAGCAAAAATTGAGCAGTGTACCAATAATGAAAAGGGAATCCTAAAAATGTTGAATCCGTTAAAAAGCTTCGATTGTGAACAAGATACAATTGCATGATGTCTGGGAGGTGTTCAGTTATGGCCGGGGTAAGAGCTCCGTCTTTCACTTTTACCAGTGAGGTGGGCAAAAGATCATACATGAGTTTGTCAAATCCCTCATTTCCAAGTCCCAATACAGCATGTAAGTCATTCTCTGCCAAATACTCGAGTGGAGCATCGCTAAAAAGAGACTGTTTTTCTGCAGGTAAGAGTTGCAGCACAAGCTTGGAAACAGTTACTTGTAAAAGCTCTTTGTGGTTCGGTTGCAAAGCAACGTTTTTGCCTAATACAGCCAGAGTAACGCTGGCGAGCTCTTGTTTGGCCTGAGGACTATTAAGATCAGGCCATACTCTTTCAAACTTTTCATAGTTTGCTTCGGGAACAGGTTTGTTCACCATGATGAGTAACACTTGAAATCCAAAGACAGCAACTGCCCAGATGATTGCAAGCGTGAGAATCAGCTTCATGTTGGCGCGAGCGTGTTCTGTGATCGGTTTGAAAAAGTTGACCTTTAATTCTGCCGTTTTTTCCACAATCTCTCCTCCTTGCCTATGCTGATGAAGAATGATGAAATAATTCCCTAAATTAAGCGCAATATACAAATTGAATGAGATTCGGTCAAGTACTATGTGTAAAAAAAACCAATAGATATTTGGACTATTTTATTTGCTTATAAAGAGAATAATCATTATAGTACCGAAATATCCAAAAACTCTCGGGAGGACCGATCAAAATGAGACCAACTCTCTTTGGCTCGAGTATTTTTGATGACCCTATAGAACAATATATCGATTATGCTTTGGCACACGGGTTGAAACATTTTGAAATCAATCTTACGCCAGACCATTCAAATATTCTTTCCTTTAATGAGAAACGAATTTCATATTTGTCATATCTTGCTGAAATGCATGATTTTTCATACAGTTTTCACATGTCCTCATCCCTGAATCTGGGCCATGCAATACCCTA
>CAYNUX010000488.1:0-3080 GCA_964400115.1 uncultured Cytophagia bacterium | reverse complement strand
GGTATTGTAGAAAATCTGAACAAGCCATCCTTCTATGTATGTGGCCCTCCTTTAATGGTTGCCGAGGTAACCTCTATACTGGAAAAACTGGATTCTAAACCGCTGGTATATTCAGAATCATTTTTTGGGTATTAGAGATTTGTAACATTTTCCCGTTTGTTATGCCCAAACGAAAAAAAATGTTTTTGTCGGGTAGGGAAATGACCAAGAACGAACGGTATATCACCATAGAACACTATTTACCAAAAATGTAATTGTTAAAACACAAAACCGTAATTGTTGTTTTCTTTTTGGTTAAGACTTTTTTTTGTGTTGTGTGTTTGTGGCATAACTCTTGCGAGCATAGTTTTCAATGAAAATCTAGCTAACTAACTTTCGGTCGGAGAAATGACTCGAAAAAACTTGCTTTGTCTTTTTCTCCTCCTTTTCTGTGGCCTTGGTTTCGCTCAGGTTCAGGAGATCCATGATTACGAATTGACCCCTGCTGTAGTAGGCGTACGTGCTGACAATGGTCCCAAACGTATGTATGCAGAGGTCATCACCATTGATATCTTTCATGAAGGATATTATCAGATCATTCCAAAGATCTTGTACAATAGTGGTGATGAACAGAAAAATGAAAGCTTTTACCTTACTATTCGTGATCAATTCGAAACCATTCATACCCCGGTCGATTCCAATGCCGGTCCTTATAAAGTCATTGAAGATGATCCGGGGCCCCAGCATACGGCTTGGCGCCTTGCAGGGCGATTTTATTTATCTCCGGGACCAAACACCATAGAAATGCATCACTATGCAAAGATCATGGACGAATATCCACAATTTTTGAACGGTCCCATTGGCGGGCCTGAATCTATTCGTATCGTTGACAGTTTGCGGGTTATCGCAGAGCCTCTTGTCGACGGATCTGTTGAGGTGTATTCTCTTGCACCCCGTTATCGCAACATCGAGGGTGAACAACAGGGACTGGTCTATCCTGACGAGACCGTACCTTATCGCATCACTGTCCACAATATGTCATATAATCTCATGCGTTATGCATACCTTGAAAATAAAATACCCGACAAAATCACCGCGGGTAATTTTTCTGTCCAACCGGATTCGATAGTCGATGCCATAGCCTATTGGCAGCTGCCCAATATCGAGCCCTTGGATTCGCTGGTTATCACATTTGATGGCACCGTCGAATCTGTCTCTCCCGGCTTTACCCCTTTGATTGACCAGGCAACGCTGGTGGTGAATAACGATTCTGACACCACAAACAATGTGGATTCCGATACGTTATACGTTTTTGCCGATGACCAGGGGAATCGACCCGATTCGGCTGATGTTTTTATCCGTCTCGATTCGGTAACAGACTCGATGTCGGTAAGTGACGGAGATACCCTGAAGTGGAGTTGGCCCGATAGTATTTATAGCTATGATATCTCTATTGTCAACAATGGGCCTGATTACAGTGATTCTCTCTTGCTGGCGCATTTACCACCTCAGCATATCACCTTTTATGGTTTTGATATTGAACCCGACTCTACTCATCTCGATACATTGTATTGGCTCCTTGAGCCTCTGGCCCCCGGCGATGCGTTTTTGATTCATTATAAAGCTCGTGTGCAAACGCCTCCTGTTTTGACAGCGAGTGATTCACTGCTTTTAGCTTATGTTCAGGTTCGTTCGAATCGAGATCCGGTTCAAGCAAATAATGCTGATACGGATACCGTGCATGTTGATTTGTCTGGGTTACCTTTAGGACCAAAGCCCACTGATTTGAGGATTGTACATCAAGCTCTGAGCGATTCCATGGTTGAACGTGAGGGAACAATGGTTCCGGCAGTGCTACCCGATCAAGAGTTTATGTTCGAGATCAGGGTTCAAAATGTTGGAGCAAATAGCGCACAAGAAGTGAATATCCGGCAATTCTTACCTGAAAATGTGAATGTTCTCGGCACTTTTCCCCAGGCAACCCTCTCAGAGGATACTCTTTACTGGGAACTGGGCACCATTCTTCCAGGCCAAGAACATGTTTTAAGCGTGAATGCAATGATCTCTTTTTCAATACCTCAAGCAGACACTGATTTACAATCAGAAGCTGTACTGAGCGCTTTGAATGATTCTGATCCCTCGAATAATCGGGATATTGCCCCTCTGGTTGTGCTTGCGCCATCCTTAATAGAGGAAACTGATGTTTTTATAAGTTATTCGGCTGTTTCGGATACTCTGATCACGGTTGGTGGAATGAGCCAGGCAGCTGCCTTTCCTGGTAGTCTCGTCGATTATACGCTCGTTGCGAATAATAAGGGTCCTGAAACGGCTAGTGATGTGTTGGTTTCAACTGCATTACCAGCGGATGTAATTATTACCCGATTTTCTGTTATTCCGGATCGCCAAACCGCCGACAGCGTGTTTTGGCACCTGGATGCTGTTTTGCCTAATCATCCCATAGATCTCTCGTTCCAGGTTCAAACAGATAATAGCTATCCGTTCTATCCATTTCTTTTGCAAAGTACTGCAGAAATTTCCGATGATCAGGATACGAATCCAATTGATAATATGGAACAGGCCAGTGTTTATGTTTTGTTTCCTCCTGTTCAATACGATTTGTCAATCGAACTGTTCTCTGTAACCGATTCTATTCTGAACATTCAAGGTATACCCACAAGTGGGGCTCTGCCGGGGGAAGAATTTTACTATGAACTCTTGGTAAGCAACCAGTCCGCAGAAAGGGCTGAAAATATTCGGATATCATTGGTTCTCCCTGGCTATGTCGGTTTTCGAGGGTCGAACATCCCTCCGGTGGCGACAACTCTAGACAGTGTCGTATGGATTTTCGATCAGCTAGATGCAGGCCAGTCAAAAACCATCCGGGCTGATGCAATACTCGCAGAAACCACACCCTCACTTATAATTGACCGGACCAGCCTTGCAAGAGTCTTTGGGCCCGATGACCTGAACCCCAATAACAATATGGATTCAGATACCATCATCGTTTTGAGGAATAGCGGGGTAAATGAACCAGGAGATCTCGAGATACAGTTTGTTGCTGTTGCAGATAGCCAGATAGAGATCGGAGGTAAATCCTATCC
>CAYNUX010000487.1:0-3087 GCA_964400115.1 uncultured Cytophagia bacterium | reverse complement strand
CTTCTTCGTGTTCAACATCATTAAATTCAGCTTCCAGAGTATAACCAGGACCAGAACCTCCACCATCATTTTCCGGATTCTCGTCGCGAGTCGCTAAATCGCCACCCTGAATCATGAAATCGTTAATGACCCGATGAAACTTTGTACAATCATAATATCCGGCATTGACCAAACGTTTAAAGGCCGCAGTATGTTGTGGGGCTTTGTCCGTGAAAAGATCAATTACCATCTCTCCATAATTGGTCTCAAAGACAGCAACTTGGTTCTCTTTTACGGGTTCCATGGGCATTGATTTCACTTTCTCAACCATCACCTGCATTTCCTGGTCGCTAAGGGGTGTACAATCAGCCCCCCCGGCTTTTTGGTCCTTAGAGCATGCAATCATGCCTGCCAATCCCATGCCTAGCACCAGTACGAGTAAACGTCTCATGAGTTCCTCCATTGATTGGATACGAATCTAGCCTACAATTTAATAATTTATCTTTAAATTTCAAGGAAAAGAGAGTTGAATAATCTCTAAAAATTGAGTATGTTTAGGACGTGAAAAACAAAGTCCAAAATAGATACGCAGATATTGTTTTCCCGGTTCCTGTAAATCAAGCGTATACGTATATCATCCCAACGGAATTGATTGAAGAGGCTTTGTTGGGAGTACGCGTATTGGCTCCTTTTGGAACACGAAAAATGACGGGATTCGTTGTAGATCTAAAACAGGAGAGCGACTATCCGGATTTAAAAAAAATCGAACAGATCCTCGATCCCACTCCACTGTTTACCCCTGCTGTTTTAGCCATGTCCAAGTGGGTGGCTGAATATTACTTGTGTGGTTGGGGTGAAGTGCTCAAAGCCGCCCTGCCCTCGGGCATTCATCTTTTTTCTGAAAAAATCATTCGACTCTTGCATCCTGATCCACGCACGCTCTATGCTGAACTGTCAAAAAAGGCCCCGGTTCAGGCTGAAATTGTTCGATTGCTCATAGAACCTCAGGTTCTGCCTATGAAAAAAATATTCGATCAGGTAATGAGCAAAAATCCCTACTCTAGTATCAAAGCCCTGCGTCAGCAACGTGCAATCCGCATCGAACTGAATTTACCCAAACCCAAAGTATCCACAAAATATATCGACTGGGTGATGCTTGACGAATCGATCGATTTGAAGAATGTACAAGATATTATCGAAGAATTACGCGAGTCAGCCCCTGCACAAGCCGCTTGCATGGAAGCAATTCGAGAATATGAACCCGAAGGAATCAGCCGGCGTGATCTGATGCGAATGGTTAAAACCCATTATTCGGTGGTAAAAGCATTGCAGGAAAAGAGTTTGGTGCAAATCAAACAACGAGAAATAATCCGGGATTATTACAGTCCGGAGCCACTTGCACCCCCTCAGGATATTCAATTAAATAAAGACCAGCAAAAGGCCCTGAGCTCCATAATTCATCAACTGGATCGTGATTCATATGGCTCATTTCTCCTGTACGGTGTAACCGGAAGTGGTAAAACTCAGGTTTATATCGAAGCGATACATCATGCCTTAAAAAAAGGAAAAAGTGCGATTGTAATGGTTCCGGAAATTTCCCTCACCCCTCAGATAGTCCATCGTTTCCGCTCTCATTTTGGTGAGCAAGTCGCAGTTTTTCATAGCCGTATGTCTCCGGGTGAACGGTATGATTCATGGCGCCAGACCTGGGAAGGCAAGCACAAAATCGTGATCGGTCCGCGCTCAGCCATATTTGCGCCTTTGCAGAATCTGGGTCTTATTGTCGTAGATGAAGAACATGAGCACTCTTACAAGCAGTACGATATGACTCCGCGATATAACGCAAGGGATTTGGCGATCGTGCGGGCAAACCTTAGCAAAGCCGCCATCGTACTCGGTTCCGCCACTCCTTCTGTTGAATCTTATTTCAATGCCATGACCCAAAAATATGCTCTTTTGCAGATGCCCAGGAGAATCGATGATATCCCTATGCCCACCATCGAACTGGTCGACATGAAGCGTGAGCCAAAAATTATCGGCCGAAAAGAACCGATTATGCTCTCGCGACGATTGAGAGAAAAAATCGATGAAAAACTGGCCTTTGGTGAACAGATCATTCTGCTGCAAAACCGGCGCGGCTTTGCCCCCATTCTCAAGTGCCAGGACTGTGATTATAAAGCAGAATGTCTTTATTGCAAAATCATGCTGACTTTTCACCGGACAGGTCATTATCTTAAATGCCATTATTGTGGTTATACCCGAAAGGCGCCGTTAAATTGCCCTCAATGTCATGGTAATCAAATTTATCTTCAGGGTGTGGGTACACAAAGAGTAGAAGAAGAGTTGCATCATCTATTTCCGGGAGTAAAGGTCATCCGAATGGATCAGGATACCACCAGAGGAAGGATGGCACATGACAAATTGTTGAATCAATTCGGCAGGGGCGAGCATCAAATATTATTGGGCACCCAGATGGTGGCAAAGGGGTTGGATTTCCCGAATGTAACCCTGGTCGGTGTGATTTCTGCAGATACAGGCCTGTTTTTTCCAGATTTCAGAGCAGGAGAACGAACGTTTCAGCTCCTGACCCAGGTGGCAGGACGTGCAGGCAGAAAAACAAAACAAGGCCATGTCATTATTCAAAGTTATTCCACAGATCACTATAGCTTACAATTTGCGAAAAATCATGATTATGAACGATTTTTTAATACGGAAATCCATGACAGGAAACAACTATCCTATCCACCCTTTAGCCGCATCATCAATGTTTTGTTCAAAGGACCAGATGAAATCAAAATAGAATACGCAGCCACAAAATTTAGGCAATATTTTCCCGAAATCAAGGGTTGTAAGATTCTAGGTCCCGCACCAGCGCATCTCGAAAAGATTCAAGGGAATTATCGCTGGCAAATACTATTTATGACTTTGAAACAGCGGGAGTGTGGCGGTGAGCAGATCAAAGAATCGATTCGCCAAGCCCTTTCGGCTTTTCGAAAAAAACACCGCTCCAAAAACATACAAATTATCATCGACGTTGATCCGATTTCGATCCTTTAAGAGAATCGCTTTGAGGTTTTGCATTCCTCTCACGGATAATTCATATCATGC
>CAYNUX010000486.1:0-3102 GCA_964400115.1 uncultured Cytophagia bacterium | reverse complement strand
ACGACCGCTGTAAACGAAAGAAATGCTGTCGTGGATCATTTTAGTCTTGAACAGAATTATCCGAATCCCTTTAATCCGTCGACGACCATCGCTTTTACACTGAATCAAAAGAGCAGGGTTATCCTGTCCGTCTTTAATACCAAAGGACAATTGATCCAAACTTTGATCGATAACCATCTTGTTCAAGGCCGGCATGCAGTTTCCTGGAATGCCGGGAATTTTGCTTCTGGCGTCTATTTTTATAAACTCCAAACAGATGAGCAGGTTTCGGTTCGTAAAATGGTGCTGATGCAGTAATCGCTGCAACCGGGGAGGTCGGTTCCATCGACCTCCCCCCCCTTATCCATTTTGGGCAAGGGTCATCTCTTCTCAGTTGAGTGAATGATTTAACCGTTGAGAACTCTGGTAGAAAAGAGGGTCCAAATAATGAGTCACAAGCACTTGCAAAAAATGGTTTGGTTCATTGTGCTTTTCCTGGCGTTTCCACTGTTTTCCGGAATTCCGGCATTTCCTACTGCAGAGGGATTTGGAAGGTTCTCTCAAGGGGGAAGAAATGGTACAGTCATCAAAGTCACCAATCTGAATGACTCTGGCCCCGGCAGTTTCCGTGATGCCTTGAGCCAGAACCAAAAGAGAATCATTGTTTTTGAGGTTTCGGGTCTCATTGAATTGCAATCAAAATTAAGAGTTCATTATCCATATTGTACCATTGCCGGACAAACTGCGCCCGGAGATGGTATCACATTGAAAAATTTTCCATTGATTATAGATGCTTCTCATGTGATTGTGCGTTATATCCGTTCGAGATTGGGGACAAGAGCAGGACAATCGGATGCCATTTCCATATCTCGAGGTTCTCATATCATCCTGGATCATTGCAGTGCCAGCTGGTCGGTGGATGAAGTCTTGTCTAACCAGAGTGATGATGTGGATTCCATGACAGTACAGTGGTGTATGATCACCGAAAGCCTGAACCAATCTGTACATCCAAAAGGTGATCATGGCTACGGGGGAATCATTGGCGGGCTCAATCAAAGCTATCACCACAACCTGATCGCACATCATAAATCCCGTACTCCCAAAGTCTCCTGGCGCAGGCCCATGCTGGTTGATTTTCGCAATAACGTGATTTATAACTGGAAATCAAATAATTGCTATGACGGGGCCGATGCCCATATGAACTGGGTTGCAAATTATTACAAGTATGGACCGGCAACAGAAAAAGATGTCAAAAATCAGATTTTTGAACTTTTTGATGACAAAAATCCGGACTGCTATATCGTCTCCAAGCTGTTTTGCGAACGAAATTTTGTGTGGGGTTTTCCCGATATTACAGATGATAACTGGGCAGGAGGGATTCATTTTGATGCAAATGCAAACGAAGAGAAAAACCGCACCTTTGAGGCATTTGATTGCCCCCCGGTTACCGAGCAAAGTGCAGAAATAGCCTTCAAATGTGTCCTGGACGAGGCAGGTGCTTCCCTGACTCGTGACCTCATCGATACGCGTATCGTATCTGAAGTCCATACAGGAGAATGGACATTTGGCAAAAAGGGAATCATCGACAGCCCGCAAGATGTCGGTGGTTGGCCCGTGCACTATACCTTTGATTCACCCCTGGACACAGATCAGGATGGATTGCCCGATTATTGGGAGGATCAATACCATTTAAATAACCGTGATCCAGGAGATTATGATTTCGATCCTGATGGGGATGGCTATGGACATATTGAAGAGTATTTGAATAATTCCAATCCCCTGAATGATGGTAAAACGATTGTGAATGTGCAAGCTTTTGCCAGAGCAACCGTGGAGCATCCCGGATGTATTGTCTTTAAGCGTTTCGGTGATACTGACAAGGTATTATCTGTCGATTTTGCGATCCGTGGCAGTGCGGTGAGCGGTGTCGATTTTCAGCCTCTGCCCGGATCTGCCGTGTTTCAACCCGGTGAAAACACCGTCGAGTGGCTCGTGAACAAAACCTCTCAAAAAAATGATAGAGATAAATTTTTACATGTCGAGTTACTTTCCAAACCGGATTCCTATTATGTCGGATGTCCTGCGACCAATTTTGTTGCGATCCAAGCTGAGATAATCAGCCGGGTTGCCAATGCGAAAGAGACTGTTCCCCGAATCTCGGATTTGATAAATTATCCGAATCCATTCAATTCGGCCACCACAATTTCATTTATCCTTGATAAAGCAGGATGGGTGCAGTTGTCGATTTATAATGTGAATGGACAGTTGATAGAAACGATATTTAAAGATGTTTTGCAGGCAGGACCTCATACGCAAAGATGGCAAGCCTCTGGCGTTCCATCTGGGGTTTATATCTCAAAACTGGAAACGGTGCAACAGACAGTTTTTCGCAAGATGCTACTGGTGCGATAGACATTGTTGGTATTCAGGGGGGGTATTGATATCACCAAAATGCAAATCGATGATCATTTAAAAATCGGCCCGTCCACCCCCGTTATGCAGGCTGGTCAGTCATTCAGGTTTACGGAAAAATGGAGATATAAAATTTTATGAAAAATCCGGAGGTTCAGAGATTTGACCGTCGTCAATTTATAAAGAAACTGGGTCTATTGGGACTCACCTCGTATGGTTTGAGTCCTTTTTCAAGTTCATTGGGCTCTGTTAAAGGCGATTCAAGTTTCAATATTTTATTTATAGGTGTAGATGATTTGAATGACTGGATCGGTGCATTTGGCGGTCATCCTGATGCGATTACCCCTAATCTGGACCGGTTGATGCAACGAGGGGTAAAGTTTATCAATGCACAATGCGCTGCTCCGATTTGTAATCCGTCGCGGTCTGCCATTTTTACCGGTTTGCGGCCATCTACGACCGGTGTTTATTATAATGCGATGCCGTTCCGGTTGAGTCTGAAAGGCAAAGATGCGGTCACGATTCCTGAATATTTTCACAAAAATGGTTATTACACCTGTGGTTCCGGAAAAATGTATCATGGGGCTTTTCCTGATCCGTTCGGCTGGGATGACTATTATCCGGGCCTTTTAAGGCACTCTCCCTCGAATCGAAAGCCTGACAATCTACCCCTGTGTGGTATACCGGGCCTGGACAATGTCGATTGGGGTC
>CAYNUX010000485.1:0-3103 GCA_964400115.1 uncultured Cytophagia bacterium | reverse complement strand
AGGCTGATGGATCAGGGGACGGATAAGGATGGACATCCCGAGGCGAGCTATATGCCCGGCATGAAAATCAAATCCAGGCTAACCGTTGTTGGCGATGGCCCCGTAGGTAGCGTGGGACAAATTCTGGATGAAACGCTGGGCCTGCCTGAGGATAACGAACAAAAGGATTGGGCTGTCGGCGCCAAAATGCTTATCCAATTACCGGAATCCTGTACGCTCGAACCCGGCACTGTGCTTCATACGGTCGGCTTTCCCGAACCCGAAATTTTCGGTTTCTTTTATGTGCTTCCGGATGGCCTTGCTTCGGCAGGAATCTTTATTCCGTCATGGATGGATACACCTATCAAAAATTCTTATCGTTATCTTCAACATTGGCTGTTGCATCCCTATATATGGCAATATGTTCAGGGCGGAACCATGCGGTCCTGGGGGGCCAAATCCATTCAGGAATCCGGTCGCAGGGGCGAACCCTTTCTTGCCGGGGATGGTTGGGCAAGGATCGGCGAAGGCTCGGGCACGACGAATGTACTGGCCAATTCAGGTGTGGATGAAGCCTGGTATTCCGGGGTTCTGCTGGCAGAAGCGGTTATCGAATTGGAGCAAAAAGATCTCGAATTTACCGCGGAAAATCTACAAAAGACCTATATACAAAGACGCCGCAATTCATGGCTGGAAAAAGAAGCAAAACAAGCTGAAAAAGCCCGGGATGGTTTCCAAAAGGGATTTGTGCCGGGCATGACCGGCATGGTGCTCACCTGGCTCAGCGGCGGAAAACTCTCTTACCCGGCTAAACCACGCTCTGCACAGGAAAGAGCCAAAACCTTCAAAGAGATCTATGGGGATAAATGTTCCGAATCTGAAATCGAGGAGATCAGGGAAAAGGGGAATGCCACCTCTAATGTGATCTATAATCAGGTCATGAATAAAATCGGTTGGCCGGAAATTCCGTATGACGGACAATTGCTCGTCTCTCATCAGGATGCACTGCTGATCGGGGGAAAAGTACAGGCACCCCATGGATATCGTGATCATGTGCGTTTTCTTTTTCCTCATCTGTGTAAAGAATGTGAGCAAAAAACTTGTATAGAAATTTGCTCCGGACAAGCCATTACTCCCAATGATGAAGGTCAGCCCGTGTTTGAACGTGAAAAATGTATCCATTGTGGAGCTTGTATGTGGAGTTGTGTCAAATATCGCAACGACAATTCCAGGTTGACAAATATCGATTTTAAAGCCGGTACCGGGGGGTTACACTCGGCAGAAAATTAAAAAGAGGAATCTAAAAAAATGGATGGATTGCAAATTGTTGTTTGCGGCAGTATCATTCCGGATCCGCTGCAGACTTTGGAACCTGTACAACAACCCAACGGACAACCCGGAATAAAGAATGAAATGATGCTGCCTGCTGTACTGGATCCCTGGGCAGGACATGCATTATATGAAGCTGCGAACCTGGCCAAATCTATAGAAAAGTGCCAGGTATATCTGGTTTCTATCGGTCCCAAGGCTAAATTACAACAGGTCATGATGACAATCGCACAAAAAGTACCTTTTGAATTGATTGCGATGGACGGACCAGCAAATGGGTTTACCGATTCAGCCACAATTTCTGAGCACCTGGAAAAGAGCATTCGCTCCATTCCGGATCTGGATATGTCAAAATTATTGGTCTTTGGAGGATGGGAGTCCGCATCCAGAGGAGCTTCCACCACAATGCAATTTCTCGGTGAACGTCTGGGCATTTTTGATCAATTTCAGGGCGTGGATGAACTCAAAATGCATTCGGATGGCAGTTTTACTGTACTGGAACGGGTTGAAGGAGGGAAACATCAGGTCGCCGAGTGCCAGGGAATGCCTGCGGTTATTGGTTGGGCGACAGGAAATTTGCCAGAGCCACCTAATAATCCTCAGGTGGGAATGGTGAATATGCGAACCGTCATGCCCTCATTACAAAAAGCACAGCCTGTTCAAACTATTCAGCCCGATATTCAATACGAGAATGTTCAATTACCCTCACAAAAGCGTGAAACACGTATCGAAAAAGACCTGAGCGAAGATCAGATTGCACAAGAAATCGTTGAATGGATCAAAAAGTAAGGCGTGGAATATGAATAAAGTATTATTTCTTGCACAAGCAGATGAAAACAGTCAGCTATCGCGTATCTCGCTCGAGACGCTGACGGCTGCCAAACAACTGTCTGACTCGCTTTCCGCCTCTCTGACTCTCGGACTTGTCGGGGAGGGTATTCAAGAGCTTGCTGCATCACTGTCTGATGCGAGTTCAGAGATTTTCATTGTCGATGCACCCGAATTCAAGAGTTCCCGCTATGCTACGGATGCAGTTGCCCTCGAGGCTCTGGTCAAACAAACCGCACCCTCTATAGTCGTTGCACCTGCGACTTTTCGTATGAACAGAGTGTTACCCGGTGTCGCTCATCGCGCGGGCGGACATATTGATACTCATGTGAATTCATTCAAGACAGAGAATGAAAAATTGGTGATCAGCCGCTGGTATTACAGACAAAGATTACTCGCAGAACAAACGCAGAGCAAAACACCATGGTTTTTGACCCTGGATGCTGGCCTGTATCCTGCCTTTGTACCCGGCCCCGGTAAAGCAACTGTCAAAACTCTTGATGTCGAGTTAGATCAAAAGGGGTTAAAAACAACAGTCAAAGAGATTAAAAGTCCGGCGGGTGCTGCTAACACCATCAAACCCGATGCAGATTTGCTCTTTGTTTCCGGTGCAGGATGGACAAAGCGTCAGCAAGATGGCAATATTCATGTCGATGATGCCATCCAAATTATTGTCGAATTTTTGCAAAAATCCGGCGCCTCGTTGGGAAGCACCAAATCGCTGGTGGATTTAAGCGGTGAAGGTCAGCAAGCATTACCATTTTTGACCAATCTGAATCAAGTCGGCCAAACCGGTTCCACGCCGCGTCATCCCAAAGGGTTGGCAACGGCTTGTCATGGCGAAGAACCTCATGCGGTAGGCTGGCGATTTATCAAAGAGAGGCGTGCGATCAATCTCGATCCCAATTGCGGTTGGGCGCATGGCAAAGCAGATGTGCTTTATATCGCCGATGCCTTTAAAGTGCTG
>CAYNUX010000484.1:0-3122 GCA_964400115.1 uncultured Cytophagia bacterium | reverse complement strand
AGGGACGCCCACAAACGCCGGGAAGACGACAGACTCGCGGCGCTGTTTACCCGTTTGCCGCCGAGCATCCGTTTGCTTGGGGCGGAAATTAATTCCATTGAAGGCATGATTCGGAAAAATTTCATTCCTGATGATCGGATAAGATTGGTTTTTCTGGTTTCAGACACTGAGGACGGGTGTGCAATTGGTCGAATTTTGAAAACCTACTTTCTTCATAAATCATGCCTGATTTCTTTTCAGCAGTGCGAGGTTGAGACTGTGGAAGGTCTTCAGGACAGAAAGCCTTTGGTATTCCAGAAAGAAGGTCTGACGAATCTGGCCCGCCTGTTGGGGAAGCATTACCGAAAATGGGGCGGTGCCATCGCAATCAATGCCACCGGCGGTTACAAGGCTCAAATCGCTTTGTCCGTGGCATTCGGCCAGGCAACCGGTTCTCCCGTTTACTACAAGTATGAACATTTCGACCAGATTATCCGTTTTCCTCAAATCCCTTTTTCTTTAGATTTGTCTCTCGTTCGGGAGCATCTAAAGATCTGGGCGGATCTGGCCGAACCAGGTGCAGGTTTCACTGATGAAGAGATTCACCGTCTTATGGGCGGGAATTCGAAAATTCTAGAGGTGATGCAACCGCTTCTTGAACAAATCGAGGATGACGGTCGGCGGTATTTCAGCCTTTCGGCTTTAGGAATGATCTACTGGGAAGCGTTTCGTTCGCTGGAACCGTCGGCCGTTTTAGAACCTGCCGCTGTAAAAAATCAAAAGGGGTGCCGATTTCGGGATGATCATTATCCGAAAGGTTTTAGAGAGTATGTTGAGCGTTTTTATCGCGACCACCCGGAATGCGTGAGCGGGTGTCACTCTCTGCCCTACGATGGTCAGCCTTCTATCCGAAATCGTTTCCGGGTGGCAGGCAAAAAAATTATTGGCGAGTATTTAGATCGGAACAATTTCGGCGCCCGTTTTGAAGTTCTGACTTGCGCCCAAAATGAGCTGGAGCGGGGCTGGCTTTTGGAGAAATTTATACGATGGATTGAGCGGCATTGATTACGCACGGATGCCGCGGACCACCCTTTCTCCGTTTGGAAGTTTTTTTATCCGAGGCATCCGTGAAACCCGCGCCCCCTTTCGGGTAGTATGCTTCGGTTTTGCAAAAAATAATTTACCCATAGTAAAAGTGTCTAAATAGTAAAAAAATCAACTGGTTATTTGGAGCTGAATTTAATTTTTCCACGGATGATTTGAGTTTTGCCTGATCGAGTCTTTAATAAGCAGATATTTAAAATAAATTCAGCTATTTATGTTTTGATTGTGCTTCGGGAGATGCGTGGAAGGGAATAACTATAATGATTTTGAGGTCTTACAGGAAATATCGGCGAGTTTTAACCACCAAAAAATTTCCCAACCTCGATTTTTTGGGGGGGTGCGTGGAAAATGGCTTGCAAGTTGCTGAAACTTCTTCTAATAAAAAGGGTAGAGTCAGAAAGGTTGCCCCGATTTGAGGGGTTTGAGACTTGAGCTCCATTCGTTCCATTATCATCCATGCCGACAGGTCAGAAAGGTTGCCCCGATTTGAGGGGTTTGAGACAAGCCCCCAAGCCAGCGGAATGCCCCCTATTCTCCGCCAGGTCAGAAAGGTTGCCCCGATTTGAGGGGTTTGAGACGTTTCTCGACGACGCAAATGCCACGATGCCGGCATGTCAGAAAGGTTGCCCCGATTTGAGGGGTTTGAGACTATGTTCTCAACCGGGTATTTATATCCCCTCCAGTTGTCAGAAAGGTTGCCCCGATTTGAGGGGTTTGAGACTTTTTATATTAAAACGGGATTTCTCCGCATATTGGACAAGTCAGAAAGGTTGCCCCGATTTGAGGGGTTTGAGACTATATCATACTTGGAGGCCGCATCGGCTTCTTCAAGTCAGAAAGGTTGCCCCGATTTGAGGGGTTTGAGACATTGTGATTTGTGCGATAAGCATGGTCCAGTTCATTGTCAGAAAGGTTGCCCCGATTTGAGGGGTTTGAGACGCGAGTACAGCCTCGCAGGTAAGGCGCCCATTTGCGTCAGAAAGGTTGCCCCGATTTGAGGGGTTTGAGACTTTCGCTGTCAAGAGGGCACACAGGAAGCCCTTTAGGTCAGAAAGGTTGCCCCGATTTGAGGGGTTTGAGACCTCTTCTACGCCGCTGGCTACATAGGTTTTTGACCAGTCAGAAAGGTTGCCCCGATTTGAGGGGTTTGAGACTTTGTCCAGCGTCGTGACGCAGCATTTTTTCCAAGAGTCAGAAAGGTTGCCCCGATTTGAGGGGTTTGAGACATACTCTGATTTGGGCATGGAAGAAAGATATTCCTCCTTTGTCAGAAAGGTTGCCCCGATTTGAGGGGTTTGAGACATTTTCACCGTGCCTTCAGAGCTCTGGCCGAAAAGTCAGAAAGGTTGCCCCGATTTGAGGGGTTTGAGACCGGTTGGTTTATCCAACACCCTTACACTAAATGCTGGTCAGAAAGGTTGCCCCGATTTGAGGGGTTTGAGACTCTAATTACATCAGAATCACGATCCACTTTTAACATGTCAGAAAGGTTGCCCCGATTTGAGGGGTTTGAGACAATGTGTTCTTCTCTGTAATGGGGGGCCATCTTCTGGTCAGAAAGGTTGCCCCGATTTGAGGGGTTTGAGACCGGTTAATCCCCGGCGAACCGGGGCGATTCACTTTAGTCAGAAAGGTTGCCCCGATTTGAGGGGTTTGAGACTGGTTGTGCCCTTCTGGCAGGGAGCTGACCATCTCTGTCAGAAAGGTTGCCCCGATTTGAGGGGTTTGAGACTTTTCTGTTGTGCTCTTACAGTGGTCTATTCTCACGGTCAGAAAGGTTGCCCCGATTTGAGGGGTTTGAGACTAAGCGTGATCCATGGCCTTGTTATTTTATACTCTGGGTCAGAAAGGTTGCCCCGATTTGAGGGGTTTGAGACTGGGCCCATTTGTGGGGCGAGCGAAAACCCCTAGGTCAGAAAGGTTGCCCCGATTTGAGGGGTTTGAGACCTATTCGAAGTCGGACAAACAGATACCGCTTCCATCCGTCAGAAAGGTTGCCCCGATTTGAGGGGTTTGAGACTGAAAAGCAGATCCAAGTG
>CAYNUX010000483.1:0-3139 GCA_964400115.1 uncultured Cytophagia bacterium | reverse complement strand
ATCTCATACCGCCACCGTTACTCTTCGAATCAACGATCCGGATGAAGATCCATTTGAGTTCGATATCATCGGAAATACGACAGGAAGCGTGGATTTGCCTGAGATAAAGGTCACGGCGGATCTAACCAATATCTCAGACGGCGGTTCATACACCATTCCCGGAAATATAAGCAAGGGTGACACAATTGACGTCACATTCACCATCCAAAATATGGGAAATGCAAATCTTACCGTGGGAAGTGTTTCAGAATATTCAGTTCATTTTGATATCATCCAACAGCCAAGCTCTGTTATTCCTCCTAACGGGAGTACTAGTTTTGTTGCAAGGTTCGCGCCAACTTCAACAGGCGAAAAAAGCACTACCATCAGTTTCTCAAATAACGATGAAGACGAAGGCGCTTTTAACTTTGTTTTGTATGGAACAGCCGTGGATACACCCGTCAATCAAAATCCGATTGTCAGCATAACCAATCCAGCATCCGGGGAAACCATTTCTCAATACTCACCGGAAGTCCCCGTTAACGGTACGGCCAGTGATGATAAAGGCGTTTCGAAAGTCGAGGTCTCCGTGAACAGCGGTGGTTTTCAGATGGCTTCCGGACCGTCGGATTGGGCAAGATGGGCGATAAGGCTTGATTTGGCGGAAGGCTCAAATAAAATTGTCGCGAAAGCAACGGATAATGAAGGCGCTGTCGCCCTCGATACACGATACGTCATCTATAACAAGTCCGCAAACAGGCCGCCAACTCTTTTGCCCTCGAGCTGGTGGACTCCACCGGAACCAGTTGTGGGACAGTACACGCTTTACTTGCGCGCTGATGACCCGGATGGAAATCTGGATCGCGTCGAGGTGGATTGGACAGGGAAAGGCGGGAGCGATGGGCAGGTCTTCGCGGTTCCGATAAATGATAATCCCTGGGGTGAAGATATCGAATATACGGGAGAGTTGACCTCCAATGCCATCAGTTGCACGGCAACGGCATATGATAGTGAAGGGGCCAAAAGCAACATGCTCCAGTTCATTTATCCCCGGACCGGGCCGAACGCCTCGCATCTGCAAAGAAAAAGAGGTGTGGATTCGGTGATTTGTTATCCACAGGGCTTTGAGGCGGATCCGGTCGACACCGCTACGGGAGCGCAAGTTCTCAAACATAATTTGTTGAGCGTCAAGGGCGTTTTGAACCTGAATTTCACGCTCACATACAATTCATCGATTTTGGACGAAGGGCCGGTCGGCAAGGGGTGGGCGGCTACTTTCGGATACGGCGCACGCTTGGAAGAAAAGGCCGATGGAAACATCGAAATCCACTGGTCCAATACACGATCCAACACATTCAGACCGGTGGGAACCAACCAGTACAAATCCAGCGACATCGCCGCACGGTTCGACCGACTGATCAGAAACGCTGACAATACCTTTACCCTGACACGGCAGGATAACACTGTTTATCAATTCAACTCCAGTGGGCAATTATCAGAGATCAAAAATAAGCGTGGACAGAGGATGACTTTTCGATACGATGGCGGGAACCTAATCAAGATTACCGAGCCGGTGACCGGTATGTTTCTGGAATATGAATACGATTCGAATGGGATGATAGAACGGGTCACCGATTCCCTGAATCGGGAAGTCAACTTGGAATATGACTCCAACGGACATCTCATTTCGATTACCGATGCGAACGGCAATATAACCCGCTATACTTACAATGAAAAGGGCCAGACACTGACGGGTTTCGATTCGGAAGATCGCCGATTTTTCAGGAATGTTTATGATACTCAAGGCCGAATCATCGAACAGGATGACGGCATCGATACAAACAAAACCTACCGATTTGAATACAATGAGGATATCCTGACAGGCAATATCACAACTACGGTAATAGATCGCAACAGTCAAAGTCGTGTTTATATATACAATAGGAATTATCAATTACTCAGTGTTATAGATGAATTGGGACAAACGGCGGCGGTGTACAAGTATGATTCCAGCGGAAACAGAATCAGCGCAACCGATGCAAATGGACACACCAACCAGTTTACATATAATGACGCAGGCCGGGTTGTAACTACAACTGATGCCGACAATAATACAACATCTTATACGTATGACACCAATGGTAATCTTCTTTCGGTGACCAATGCTCCAGACAAAGTGACCCGGCTGGGTTACGACTCAAGCAATAATCTTATTTCGATTACCGATGCTCAGGAAAATATTACCAGATTTACATACAACCCAAACGGGCAGGTCCTGTCCGCAACCAGTCCAGAAGGCCATGTGACTCGCTATGAATATACCGGTGGTGTTCTGAAACGAATCATATCGCCCGAAGGCAATGCAATCACCCTGGAACACGATGATGCGGGACGGCTGATACGATCCGTGGACGCGGAAGGCAATGATTATACTTTTGAGTACAACGGGACCTGTGCATCATGTAGCGGTTCTGACAAGATAACCGGTATAATAGATCCTCTTGACAATGAAGTTCGCAGAACATTTGACAGCAGGGGAAATCTTCTCACCATAACGGATGCCAGGGGATTTACGACCCAGTTTGAATACGATGCCAATGGGAATCGAATACTTCGAAGAGACGCGTTGGGTAATGAAACTGACTATGGATACGATGAAGAGGATAGGCTAATACGAGTGACGGATGCGAGAGGTAATTCAACAACTCTAGAATATGATCCAAAAGGCCGATTAATTTGTGCTATCGATCCATTAGGGAATAAACGGCGGATTACTTACGACAAAACCCATAATGTTAAGAGCCGCATTGATGCAAAGGGCAATGTTGTTGCCCGCTATACTTACGACGCTTTAGATAACCCCATCAGCGTGAGTGACGCGTTGAATAACAATATCGTATTCCAATACGATGACTTGAATCGCCTGATAAAAACGATTGATCCGCTAGACCGTCAAACACAATTCAGGTACGACGATTTGAACCGGTTGGTCGGCAGTGTGGATGCCATGAGTGGAACCAGCTCTCAAGGTTTCGATAAAGACGGCAATCGAATCAGCCTGACTGATCCTAACGGTAATCAAACACGGTTTTCATTTGACGGAAACGGTCGATTGACGGCGGAGACGGTCGCGACCGGCGATAGGGTGCGCTACACTTAC
>CAYNUX010000482.1:0-3149 GCA_964400115.1 uncultured Cytophagia bacterium | reverse complement strand
CACCCATGCATGCTTTTTTAATTTTGCCTTTTATTGCACCGATGAATTTGTCATTTTTGTTTCACACCACTCGACAAAAATCGACAAAAGGGACAACGGAACCAAAGGACAAGGGATAAATTTGAGGGGTCAGACATGTATGGAACCCATTCCGTTTGGGATATTTTTGCCAAACCACATCAGAACCATCTTTGCCCGCATTATAAAAACTTTTATTGTTTCCATCTTTGGGTAAACATATTTCAATCCCGCTTTATTATTTTTGACCCAAAGGTTGTTTTCACGTGATCCTATAACCCAACCCCACAATATATTGAATAGTTATTCATCCCAAGCCAAAAACAATGCATCCTTTTGCTCTTGCTCTCATCAAATTATTGAATCCTGCAAGGGATGAAAATTGGAATCGGACTAAGGAGAACAGTATAATGAACACCATTCAAATGGCTCGACCTTTCTTGTGGCAATTGATTATTTTCACACTTTGCTGCATGACCCCCGTCATCGCACAACAAACAGAACTGGATTCTGTATCCCACTGTGAAGAGTATATCATGGTGGATAATGAAGTGGATGGCTCTATTCCTCTTCCCCACTTTGACGAAACACTCGGACGACTCGTGGGTGCCGTAATCGATGTTGAAATGCTGACAGATCACACCCTTGGAGTTGAAAACACGTCGCAAGGAGAAGTGAATGTCAGTTTTAACATTATCTGCCTGGGGAACATCACGGCCCCGTTGCAGGGTTCTCCAACCGCTCTGGAAACCGGAATTTCCGTCGAGGAAATGACCCTGGCAACCTTTGATGGTACTTTTGATTTTGATGGTCCTTCTGGAAACTTTTTTGACGAGTTGCATGGCTCCGGAGGGTTATTCAAAACCAATGTCGCCGCATTCACTTATAGCGGCAGTGATCTAAATTTTTTCCCGGGTACCGGAACCTATGATCTCCCCCTCGATGCTGAAACCTCCTTTGATGTGATCGGAGGCGGAGGAAATGCCCAGGTCGAGATCACCACTGATGGCGTCATGAATGCATGTGTAAAATATTATTATATTAAAGAGGCTGATCTCTCTTTGATCAAAACACTCAATTCAAATACCCCGACTGTGGGCGATACAATCAGTTTTACGCTCAGTATCACCAATGACGGACCCACTGCAACCACCAACGTCCTGGTCGACGATGCCTTGCCTGCAGAATTAGAGTTTGTTTCCTCCTCACCAGACGATTTTAATCCGGTCACAAACACATGGACAGTTGGGGATCTGAATATAGATGAGACAAAAGAATTGACACTTTTGGCAAAAATTCTTACAGGGGGCGAAACCACAATCATCAACACCGCTCAGGTGAGTGCTTCGGATATTCCTGATCCGGACTCGACCCCGTCGAACGATGACCCGGATGAAGATGATCAGGATGAAGCTGAATTCTATGTCTATCGTCTCGGTGTAATCGGGGACTATGTCTGGTATGATGAGGACCGCGGATTGGATCAGGATGCCAGCGAAACCGGCGTCGAAAATATGACGGTCTATCTCTATGATGAATTGAATAATCTCCTGGCTACCACTCAGACCAATGGCAGTGGATAGTACTCGTTTCCGGATTTGCGTTCAGGCTCTTATACGGTGCGGCTCGATACATTGACTCTTCCTGAAGATTATGCCCTTCTCACAGAGGATGAGATCGAGGTGACCTTGCCTCCCGGTGAGGATTATTTGGATGCGGATTATCCCATTGCCAAAGCTTACTCCCGGGTTGGAGACTATGTGTGGTGGGATAAAGACAATGATAAAATTCAGGATCCCGAGGAACCGGGGGTCGCGAATATTCGCCTGATTCTTGAAACAAGCAACGGCCGTCTGGATACGACATACACCGATGAAACAGGACACTATCTCTTTAAGGATATATCCGAAACATCAGTTCAGGTCACTCTTGACACCACGACCATTCCGCTTGGATTTATTTTAACCTCGGGCACCACGCCCACAGGATTTTTTGATCTTCCACCAGGGACTCGTAAAATGGACGTGGATTACGGTCTTCATTCCTATCGCGGAGCGGTCGGTGACCTCGTTTGGTTTGATTTGAATAAAAACGGGGTACACGACGAAGGAGAACCGGGAATACCTGGTGTAACTCTTTATTTATATGATGACCAGGGTAATCCACCGCGTAAAACAGATACCAATGCAAAAGGAATTTATACATTTCAAAATGTTCCACGAGGCCGATATACGGTCAAGGTCCCAAAAGTAGGCTGTATCTCCGGTTGCCTCACTACAACACCGGAAACACATTCATTAACCCTGAACAAATATCAACAATATATGGATGCTGATTTTGGCTTTTGGAGTCCGGCAGGCTATTATCTGAATAATGCTTTTCGACTTGTCCTGGCCTGGTATGAAAATCCATTGACAGCTGATCCGAGAACGTATGAACCCCATGCCAATATCGATATTTTTGATGGCAATGTTTACACCCAAACCCGCTATGAATATGATATTCTTCAGGCCTGGATTTCAGGTGTCGACGGATTTGTCGTAGAGTGGTTTGGAACAGAAAACAACAAACGCAATCCTTCCACCGAACGACTGATCAATCTGCTGGAAACCACGGATGAGCTCTATAATAACTATGGGGATCAGGGATTCGATTTCAGAATTATCGCCGTATTACACGAGCAAGCCATCGGTACCCTGGAGGGCAACCTGCAGTTTCTCGCAGATTCTGCGCTTACCCATCCTGCCTATTTTGGGGTACGCGATGCATCGTTCCAGCCGTTGTTTATCTACAATGATGTGGAAAATGAGTTTCAAGCGCAAACCATCAAAGAAAAGGCAAATGCATTATTGCCTCCCACAACCTATCTGGCCTGGAATGAGGGTTATGACACGGCAGTTTTTGAACACATGGATCTGCTCTATCCCTGGGTTCAGGCCATGAATAAAGAATTCGACAAGACCACAGGATTACGCTGGGGTGAAGAGTATCTCGATTTCGAATACAACAATATGAATGGAATGCCGAATGCAGCAGACGTATTGTTTGCAATCGGTACTGCCTGGCCGGGCTATGATGAGGGTGCGACTCTCGGTGCCGAGAGTCGCACCCTCATCATAGCCCGGCCAGGC
>CAYNUX010000481.1:0-3155 GCA_964400115.1 uncultured Cytophagia bacterium | reverse complement strand
GAGTCTCTTTAACGATCACATGCGCGGTTGCGTCCGTGAGAAAAAACACGCCTTCATAGGGCCGGGAGGTATCGATGCTGAACCGGCCTTTGACCGTAGACAGGTTATTGATCAGTTCATCCCGGTGCAGGATCCAGTTCTCTTTGAGAATCACGCGGATGGTCCAGCGCATTTCGATATCCGGTTCAATGACACACGCCTGGGCCAGTCCCAGCGAGGGCAGGAGATAAAACTCTTTTACGGTAATCGTGTCTCCCTGTCGCGAACATCCATTGCCATAAAACACTCCGGCGCCGGTGAGTTCTATCTCTTTTCCGATCTTTTCCTGTAACCGGTTTGGAATCGAGAAATGCGCTGACTGTCCGTCGATAAGGGTTGCCCGTACACGATAAAACGGCTCCCATGACTGAGCCGTTTTATCATATGACAATTCATCCAGATTTGCCATGTCGGGATTGCCGCTAACCTCTATCTTGCTGACCTCAATAAAGTAGAGCCCCGAAACAATCAACACGGCAACGAGTATGACGGGCCATTTCTTTTTCATAATCCCTTAGGGGTTGATCGGGTCCAGTTTCCAGACCACGGGTTCGTCCTCGGACTGACCCTGGCGGATGGTGCGGGGCCAGCCAGGCATTTGTTTGGCATTGGGTTTTGTCACATCGGTGTATCGATCCCAGGCTTCAAACGTCACGCTTTTTTCTTTTTTGTTAAAACGAATCAGGCCGAATCCGTCACGCTGGTGTTCGCCCTCGATATTGGCATAGGCCAGCATGGTGATCTTGTTTCCCAGGCCGTCGGTATAATCCCCGGTAAAGGGTAACGGATTTTCAGGATTGCGGTTTTTGCCTGGCTTTTCATCCAGCGGATGCCACCAGCGGCTGTAATAGTTGTTCACCAGGGCTGGAGCGACAAACGCAAACGGTCCGTCCCGGAATTCATCGATACCGTGTTGAACGATGGTGGCCAGATGCTGATCGCCGGCGAGATGCACGGCGCCTGCTTGTTTGATCAGTCTCAGGGCTTTTTTGCGTCCGGTTTGCGGCCAGCCGTTGCAGTCGAGATCGGCATGCAAATAGTTTTCAAACTTGCCATGACGGTGAGCGGCTCCACAAAATCCGGTTTGTGAGAGAACCGCTTTCATTTCAATGCCTTCTTTGGGACGACTCCACTCTTTGAGAAATTCGAGTTGGCGGTCGCCGAGCAGCTTTAATCCTTCGACATCTACTGTGGCCGGATCATAGTTGACATCTCTGATATGATCAGGCCTGGGGCCCATCTGTGGTATTTTGCCTGCCGGACCGCTCTTGAACTTGCGGTCTTCGATGATGGCAAAATCGATGCCGCCGATGGTCAGGTGGGTATAGTAAACCCCGATACCCTGTTTGATGGGCGTGGGGTCATACGGATCGGGCAGATGCGAGGTCTGGCAACGCTCGATCATTTTTACATATTCGGGATGATAGAAATAGCCGCCATTGTCGCCTGCACGTGAGCTGGCAACCTTGCCGCCTTGGCCCCACAAATTGCCCTGACCGATATCATGGTCATCGGGGATTGTAACACACGGGCGGTTGCGAACGATATCGCGGAACTGTTTGCCCCATAATAACCAGGCTGCAGTGTGTTCGGTATGATCATAACTCTGGTCCCCAGCGAAAAAGAGCAAGTCAGGATCAAAGTGCGCGAGATTGCGGATGTATTCCTCACGCATTCCCCGGTCTTTATTGGAATTACAGTTCAGTGATGCGACCACGATTTCATCCTTGTCAACAGGATCTTTGCGAATGAGACCTTCAAAGGACGCCTTTTCCCCATGCCTCAGACGATAAGGAACATCTCTGGAGGTATTCCAGTTTTCAATACGAAACAATGTTGACCAGCCAATGTCATTGATCCTTTCTTTGGCAACCTTTTCCCACCGGCCATTCTTTTCGAGTTCCAGGGTGACCTCTCTGCTCTCCTCGGGATAGAGTGGGAACAGCTGAGCCGATAACTTGAGTACATTGTTTTGCGTGGTATAGATACCAAAACAGATCACCTCATCACGGGGAACATTGACATCGATGATTCTCTGAGGATCATCTTTTATCTCTTTGGCATAATTCCACCAGTCATTGACACCGTACAGATCCAGTTTGTTAAAGGGAGCTTCTACTGGAGGATCTTTGGGTTGAGCAGTGGCCAGAGCAACGATTGCCAAAACTGCGACAAAGAGGTTTTGTTTTTTCATAAAGTCTCCAAGAGTTGAGGGGGTATTTTGAATTAAATCCTTTATAGAAAAATGGTATGTTTTGTGGCCGCTTTGCCAGAGTCGCAAAATTCAAATCTATCCGAATTTCAGCTGCAGGATAAAGGATATATTTGTACAGATGCTAAAAACGTTACTAAATTTTCAGTTGTTATTCAAGCTTTTTAATGAGAAACCAAATTTTCAATTAAATTGAACCCAGTCACGCACGATTGGGATATTATAAGGGGTGGCAAATTCCATGAGAGGGTCGTTGGCCGGTCACAGGCTGTTATGACAATGTCCCAGGTTTGCAGAACTCGTTCATGATCGGTCTGGCCGGGGTGACCGATCATGAAACTGAAATCATAGAATCCGACCCCAGGGAGGGAGCTTTAAAATTTAGGTTTGCGCCCGATTTGCTTTTTGCCGGAATGTTTATTATTTTAAAACAGCCATTTATTTAAGCACATAATCATTTGGGCAAAGGAGAGTTGTATGGACCGAAGAATATTCCTCAAAAACCTTGCCGCACTTTCGGTTACTGCATCATTGTCATGCCGGGTATCAAAAAAAACAGCCACCCCCAATGTCGTGCTCATCGTCGTGGATGATCTGGGCTGGAAAGATCTTGGGTGTTACGGCAGTACCTTTTATGAAACCCCCAATATCGATGAGCTGGCAGCCGGTGGAATGCGGTTCACGAATGCTTATTCTTCATGTCCGGTTTGTTCACCGACCCGGGCGGCTTTGCTCACTGGCAAGAGCCCGGCCAGGCTTAATTTTACGGGACATATCACAGCCATTGGCCGGCATCGCCATCCCGAACACAGTCGTATCATTCCGCCTGATGATCGCATGTACGTGCCCCTGGAAGAGGTCATGATCTCAGAAGCTCTGAAACCTGCAGGCTATGCCACGATCA
>CAYNUX010000480.1:0-3163 GCA_964400115.1 uncultured Cytophagia bacterium | reverse complement strand
GATCATTCAAAGTGACAGCACAACTATCCACTGGTTATATTAAAGGGGTAATGCGGGCGTATAAAAATCCGGCAAAACAACCTGCAACAAACAACAATATCAACCCGATTTTTTTCATTAGGATCTCCTGCTCTTCATCATGTAATTTCGGGCAATTCCTCACCCTCAAGCCGGGCAACGGTTACCGCACCACAGCTATCACTCAACACATTAGTGGCCGTTCTAAACATATCTAAAATCCGGTCTACGGCCAGGATAATGCCAACGGCTTCCAGAGGCAATCCTACTGCACGCAATATGATGGCCAGCATAACCAACCCGGCCATGGGAACTCCGGCTGCACCTATGGAGGCGAGCAACGCGGTCAACACCACCATTAATTGCTGCCCGAACGAAAGATCGAATCCATAGACCTGAGCGATAAAGATTGCAGCAACGCACTCGTACAGTGCAGTGCCATCCATATTGATGGTGGCTCCAATCGGCAGGGAAAATCCACTCACCTTTTTGGACACACCCGAGTTCAATGACACTCGGTCTATCGTCAATGGCAGGGTAACCATTGAGGAAGAAGTGGAAAACGCTGTGATGAGCGCGGGAATCATATTTCGATAATGCTTGAACGGTTTTACGCGTGCAATAAATTTCAATATCAAAGGAAGACTGATGAAAACATGGATACCCAAGCCAGCCAGGACGATCAAAGAATAAAATCCAAGAGATTTGAATGCTTCAAAGCCCGTGGTGGCCACGATTCGAGCATTGATACCAAAGACACCCAGGGGTGCAGTCCAAATCACAAAATGGACCAGTTTCATCATGACTTCAAAGGCACCGTTAAAAATATCCGACAGCTGAGTACGATAAGGTTCGTTGGTTGTGGTGATAAAATATCCAAATAAAAGACTAAAGAAAATGACTGCCAGCACATCGCCTTCTACCATGGCAGCGAAGGGATTTTCCGGAATGATGCGAAGCAATATATCAGAGACTCCCTGTTCTACCGCGGCCAGTTCTTCGGGAGCCTTTGTCAAGCCCAGTGTTGCTCCTTTGCCAGGTTGAAAAATATTGACCAAAAGCTGACCGGCAAAAATGGCCAAAAGGCTAGTCGCAATATAATAACCAAAAACTTTGCTACCGAGTCGACCCAGATTTTTGGCATTCCCGATGGACAAAACACCGGAAATGATCGATGTCATGATCAATGGCATGATCGCCATACGCAATAGTCGAAGGAATATTTGTGCCAGGGGTTCGGCAATAGGAAGGATCGACTCTCCGAAAATCCATCCGGCAAGCATGCCCAGACCCAGCCCTACAAAGATCAGATTCGTTAATTTATTCAAAAGACGCTCCTTTTAACGGCCAAAGATGTGGTGGCAAATCACGGATTAGGAATGGGTTGGAGGGGCTGAATGGGAAACCCTCGGCGAAAATATGAGGTCTTGCCATTGCTGAATGTCAACTTGAAGGAGACGAGAGCCATATTTACAAGAGACTCTTGATTCTGATAAGGAGATAAATAAAACCCTACTCTGATGTTCTTTGATTTACCGGATTGCAATTTGACCATTATTTTTGCCTTTTCCTCTATCGATTCCTGGTTGAGCTGTGTTAGCAATCGAGGATTGCTTTGAATTTCTCTCAAAGCGGGCTCTACCAGGAAGGCTTTTCCTTCAAGATCAATATTGACGATATCCGGTCCTTTGAGCCCAACGATAAAATCAAGATCATCAGCTTTTTCAACAGTCTCCAAAATAAGATCAGGGCCACTGAGAATGGAAATACTGAGTTCATAAATGGCTACAAAATTCATTTGTTCACTGGCCTGATCAAAAACGGGTGTGATCAGGGAATTATGTTCCTCTACCGAAACTTCAGAAAGTGCGATCTGTTTTACATTCACGATGCAAGTCTGGGTAAAGATACTGAACCCGAGTGCCAGAATTGCAACAAGTACAGCAATAATGCTTAATGTTTTCATTCATGATTCCTGTGGTTGTGAGAGATATTTCCGGGGTTGTCAATAAAATATAATTTATTGACAAAGATCAAAGAGAAAAACCGGTCAAATTATAAGAATTAGGTTTTCAAAGTGTGATCAGCAATCTCACCCCATAAAAAATATCTCGTGTCACATAATACCAATAAGGGGTGAATCCGGGCATCTCAATCGCTGGATCATCAGATTGGGTTTTGCCTGCATCCTTTTCCGAGGGCAGAGAATTCATATACTCTTCAATTTCATTTCGATACCATCTAAATACATTCCAGATGCGACTATTGGGATATTCCTGGTCCCCCCAATACGGCAAATACTGCTGATCGGTAAGATTGAATACATCAACATAGAATTCGCTTTTGATCCAACTTGTTTTAAAAAGGGTTTTTGTCAATCGCGCATCCAGTCGCCAGTCCGCTTGCCATTGTATATTGTCATGCAGTTGAGGCAATCCATCCGGATTCCAGGTAAAGGTCGGCCCCTCCTTTCTATGGTAGAGCAACGACAAACTGAAATCCGCCAGGGGATGCCAGATCCCCACTCGTGGCCCAAATTGGTTAGGCGTTTGCAGAAGAATATTCGCATTAAGCACCGGCCGGACATCCGTTCCATGCTGATCGAAAATGATTTTTTGTGGAAAGCGAATTGGGTCTTCATAAAATCGATAAATAAAATCCGCAATGGTCATCATTTCAATTCGATAGTTATAATTAACCCATGCCTGAAAAAAGGCGTTTCCCGGCACATCAAGCAAGAGTTCCAGGCCTCTCCTGTCAACAGAGATTCCATTGGCCAGTGTCTGGTAAGTGAATCCGTCCAAAAAACGATAGGTTTGGTTGGCAGGCACGCCATCGATATCATGATAGTATCCGGTAAACTCTAGCGACGCCAAATCAAAGATGTTTTGCCGTAATCCAAATTCATATTTGGTGGTTTTTAGCGGATCGAGTTCTGGATTACCCAAAAAACTCACAGCTCCTTTGTTGGAACTCCTCTCATTGATCAGATAAAGCTCGTCAGACTGTGGCCAGCGATGGAATTCCCCAAAACGAAAAAATATCAAGGAATGCTGCACCCGGTAGGACATGGACAGGCGTGGGCTGAATACGCTTTTTTGAGTGGATCTTTGCGGCAGCTGTGTCAAAGGGCCACCCTCTAAGT
>CAYNUX010000479.1:0-3165 GCA_964400115.1 uncultured Cytophagia bacterium | reverse complement strand
GTTGAACTTTTGGTATAACCGGTGTCCTTTTGGGCAATAATTTCATCTGTGCATCGTGTGCGATACGTAATTCTTGTTCGAGGCGTTCTTTTTCCAGAGAGGCTTTGATCAGACGAGCATTTTCAATGGCGACCACCACCTGTTCTCCAAACGCACGCAACATATCCACGTCTTCTTGTTCAAAAGCAAATTCGTGTGATTTGCCTGCATAAAGAATCCCGAGCAGGCTCTTGCCGGAAACAAGAGGCACACCGATCAAAGAACCAATATCCCGTTTCCAATGCAGTACTTGTTTGGCGACACTATGCAAGGATATCTGATTAGCCACAACCGCTTGTCTTGTCTGCTTTATGAGATTCCACAGCTGCTGATGATAGTTATTTTCTCGGCCCTCCTTTTCTTGACGGGTCAAATTCCGCGAAGAAACGAGATGAGGATTTCCGGATTCATAATCAGCGAGTTCCAACCAAATGAAATCCGACTCTGTAACTTCAGCGGCCAGTTTAACGATTAATATAACCAATTTGTTCAATTCAAACTCTGTACTGACTGCCCGGCTGATACTGAAAAGCGATTCGATTTGACGAATCTTACGGTCAAAAAGTTGCGCTGTCGGCAGATGCGCAATCAGGGCCAACAAAGTTATACCCAGGTAAAGGGTAATAAACAAACTCGCCATGGGTATAAAGGATGATAGAAAAGGACTGATATTTGAATGATCCAGACTGAACAAACGAATGGTAATATGGACCTGTAACGGCAATAGTAACAAGCTACTCCAAAAACAGGCCAATTTTTGCTTTTTATTGAGATAATTAATCCAGCCCACTCTGAACGCATTGATGACCATGAGATAAATCAACAGAAACAATACAATACTGTTCAAAATTTGATTATCCAACCATGCAAGCGCAGGAAAAGCTTTGGCCAGGGATTCTCCTAATCCTAAAAGACTAAATATCAAAAGAAATTGCAACAACAGCGCAAAGTTTCGAGATGTGCCAGGACGTTGCTTGACAAATATCAGATTACGAAGCATTCCCAGAGCAACAATGACGTAAATAGTAGCCACAAATCCTGTTACAAAGACCAACCAGGGCTGGCTTGAAGGTTCCATAGGATCAAAAAGAATTTGCAATAAACTATAGAGCAAATAAAAAACCAAAACAAACACAAAAAAATGTCTAAAGGTCCGCAAAAAATTCCTGTCGGATGCCCAGGCTTGACGATTGACCAGTGGAAAAGAGAGTATGATGGCTATAGCAAGAAATCCATCTCGCAACAAAGCGAACAAACCATATTCCACAGAAGCTGAACCCGATCCAATAAAACCCGCTGCAATATAGAGCCCAATCGGGAGCAAGAGAGACAAGTTGCTAATTGTTCGATTCATAGTCATTATAGTATTCTCACGATCACCATAGTCATATCGTCATGTTGTGCAGCTTTTCCCATAAACTTTTTTACAGAGTCTTCTGCGCGGGTCAACAAAGCTTTTACTTCCAATTCCTTGCCCTGATTGAGCAAACGGTACAATCGATCTTCACCGAATTCATCTTGCATTGAATTCATCGCTTCGGAAAACCCGTCTGTATAAAAAACAAACATATCATTTGACTGAAAACGGACCTTTTCTTCTTTGATCACACGATCGAATATCGACCCCGATTCCAGGCCCAGGGCAATACCGGCAGGATAAAGCAATTTTTCTCCATAATTACCCAGATAGGCGAACACAGGGTTATGCCCGGCACGCGCAAAAGTAAAAGTATGGTTTTTAAAATCAAATATGCCGTAAACCATACTGATAAAATGACCGCGTTCTACACTTTCATAAAAGAGACGGTTACATTCAGAAAGAACTTTATGGGGGTGATCGAGAGTTTTGGTCAAAGAGCGCAGAAATCCTTTGGTTAATGTCATGTAAAAAGCGGCCGAAACCCCTTTTCCTGACACATCACCAATGGCCAGACCCAGACGATGATCATCCAGAGGTATGAAATCATAATAATCGCCTCCCACATCCAGCGCAGGTAAACAGATATGTGCGATATTGACAGGAAAATTCACAGGCTCTTTACTGGGCAAAAAGCTCAATTGTACGCGTCTGGCGATCTCTAATTCCCGTTTGAGCCGTTCGCGTTCAAGAATTTTATTGACATAAGTCGGAGTAAACTCTAATAATTCCTCCCGGCTGATCTCCTTACGGCTGGCCCAGAGAGCGATAAGAATCATGATAACAATCAGGGCAATGATGACCAGCGACGAAACGAGCAGTGTATGTTGCTGCAGATACCATAAACGAACGACCTGGATCCACAAAAAAAAGCCGATATGAAATATCAATGCAGTCAAGAGATCATATCTCAGGATTAGCCAGGCAGACACTCCTCCAAATAAGGCCCAATACAGAAACCGGAGATAATAGGGTGCGGCGATCCATTCGAGCTCCTGACCAAACCCCACACCCCATACCAAGGCTATAATAAAGATAATCCACAAATTATGACCGATATATTTGGCCAGAATGGCCACCAGAAAAAGAGTCGCAATCATTTGCAGCCAAATAGAGCTGCTGAGTGTGTTTAGGAGGGCGGAAAGAAATGGATTCCAGGCATTTACCACATCGATCTTGGTGCTCCAGACATTAAAATCCAGAGGCACCCATTGGCTAAAAACCTTGAACAACAAAGCAGAAAACCCCAGCATGACACCGGCCATGGCCAAGCCACGAAGCACAGAGTTACCAAAAAGCCGGTGAAAAATCCGGCCTCGCCTCAGGGTGTCCAAAGTGAGCAATTTATCATCCCACACTTGACGCACAACAGCATCGGTACAAGCAACGGCCACAAGTACAAACAGGGCGATAAAAATCGAGCTGATTCCCAGTGTAACCAACAAATTGATGGTAGAAAACCATTGAGTAGAGTAACTCATCCATATATTCAGGGCCGTGATGATGCCCATGAGAATGGCAAATGGAGAGGCATATTTAAAGGAGAGCCCATCTGCACGTAGCTTGCCAATACTAATAATCAAATAGAGAGCAACCATAGCCAAGAGCACTACAAGAAAAGGAATTTCCTGGAACACCATTTCACGGGATCTTGTATCTATTTGCGGAACCGGCCACTGGCGTTCAAATCGTCCTACCCTGTTGCCCTG
>CAYNUX010000478.1:0-3165 GCA_964400115.1 uncultured Cytophagia bacterium | reverse complement strand
GACAAACACGTCGTCACGATCATCAGAATGTTGACTCAAGAATTTGCCGATGAGCGATTCACTTCTGCCTCCACCATAGACATCCGCTGTATCGAAAAAATTGACACCATGTTCAAAGGCTGTCTCCAATATTTGCATTGCCGTAGCTTCAGGGACGGTTCCCCAGTTGCCCCCGAGCTGCCAGCACCCCAGTCCCACCTCTGAAGCGCTAAATCCGGTTCGATTAAACGGTCTGAATTTCATATTGTCTCCTCGATGGTTTTTTTTAAATGAACTTGAATTCTACGACAGAACGGCTTGAAACCGAAAAAATATATGGAATGCTTTTTTATAAATCCAATGTTTTTATATTGTTTTACGGATATGGCATCGATGCCCGGGATACTGATCACATGCATTGGCTGGAACAATTTGTCGTTCACATGAATGAACGAATTTATATGATTCAATAATCCAAAGTTCCTGCCTGGCCTCTTTTTTACTTGATCATTTGCCTAAAAATGGTTTCTTTACTCATTCAGGTAAAAATAATTGCTCGAAAACATCAAGCTAAAAATCAGAGGGTCTATGCATAAATCAATCTTTCATATTCTGACGGTTCCTGCTGTTTCTTTCCTGATATTCGTAATGGCCTGTCAGCAATCCCCGCAAACCATTGGAGAGGTTATGGACCGGGTGGTTGCAGACCTTTACGAGTCCTATGAAATCGACGAGCTGAACAGCCTGAATGACAGCACGATCATGGCAATGTTGAGCGAACAGGAAAAACAGGTGCTTGCCGAAGAGTATTGGAAATTCAGGATCAACGTCCCGGCAATCGTTTCTGTGATGCGTCATAAAGATCAGCGCACAGTACCATTCTGGCTCGAGCCAAAGGGATTCGAGAAAACATCCATGACCATAGCCAACGAGCACTATACTTATGAGGTGTGGCAAAAACGATTTGAACCCGGCTGGGTCAAGCTGGGCATCAATGGATTCGACAAGCATCGTCCGGTCTATTTTGTCAGCATCAAGCCGGTTTCTGCAAATGATGATCTTGCTTTAACCGATTTTTATCCGGAAAACCAGACCCTTATCGAGATGGAAACGGGTGCGTTTACTTATCACGATTGGGATGAATTGGTGCTGCAGGATGTTCCCGAACCATTGCAAGGAGGCAAGCTCTTGACCACCATTCGGGGCCGGGCCCGGGAAGCGCATCTGATCAATGCGTTCCGGTCTACGCCGTTTCCGTCTGACGAAAAACCGGATCAGATCATGTTGACCTGGAGCGAGGAACCGCAGACCACGCAGACCATCCAATGGCGAACCGCCTTGGAGAGCGACAATGGCATTGTCGAGGTCTGGCCTGCAGATGATAAATCTGACAAGAGAACTATAAACGCTGAATCCAGTTTACTCAAAGACCGGCTGCTTGCCAATGACCCGGTCATTCACAGGTATACGGCTGTGGTCAGGGATCTGCAGCCGGGACAACCCTATGGTTATCGCGTAGGTCATCCCGGGTCGAACAACTGGAGTGCAGAGTATGTCTTTCAAACTGCCCCTGAACCGGGCACGCCGTTTTCATTTATCTATTTTGGCGATGTGCATCGTTCGGCTGCATGGGGAGAGCTGGTCACCAGCCTGCCCGATCGATATGACGATATCGCGTTTTATACCATTGCAGGAGATATGGTCGGTACCGGACTCTATCGTGATGACTGGGATCAGCTCTTTGCCTATTCGGGACAAGTATTTGCCAGTGATCCGCTGATGCCCAGTCTGGGCAACCATGATAACCAGGATGGCCTGGGTCCGGGGATGTTTCTGGATTTATTCGATCTGCCTGATAACGGTCCTGCCAGTATGCAACCGGAACGGGTTTATGCCTTTGAATACAGCAATGTCTTGTTTCTCATGCTGGATGCCACAGGACCAAAGAATACGCAGGCTGCCTGGCTTGACAGTACCCTTGCGGCAAGCGACGCGACCTGGAAGGTTGCGGTTTTTCATTTTCCACCCTATGCCAACTCTATGGAATATCCGGATATTCAGGCGCTGTGGGGAGAGATGTTCGATCGGTATCATGTTGATCTGGCCATGAGCGGGCATGTGCACTATTATATGCGAACCCGGCCCATTGCAAATCAACGAGTGGTCGAGAGTCCGGCCGACGGCACGATCTATCTCGTTTCCATCGGTATTCCGGATAATGACCGGCCAGCCAGGCGCCCTGATTATGCGGCTGTACAGTTTAGCGGTGAACAACTCTATCAGAAAATCGACATCCATGACAATCAGCTGAGTTACAGGGCATACAACCGCGACGATCAGGTAAGAGATGAATTTGTGATCGTCAAATAAGGATGAGCGTTGTCGCGGATCGAAAGACATGATTGAATTGACAAGACCTGACAGGGTTAAAACCTGTCAGGTCTTGTCAAATATACCAAAGTCAGGTGGGCGATGGGTTTGTTTTAATCGTGCAGCAATACAGAGGAGATTTTTTTCTGATCCTGCCATTGGATTTCAATCAGGTAAACACCTGGCAGGGCGCGACGGTTATTCAGGAGCGATCCGTCCCATTCGATGCTTTTGCGGGAATCGGAAATGGTCCAGTGGCGTATCCGTTGTCCCAGAATATTGTAAATATTTACCCTGACCGTTCCGGTTCGGGGGGGCAGCGGAATGGTCAGGATATCTGAAAACGGATTGGGATAACATGAAAACTTTTCTATGGCGGGATGATTCGCCTGCTCGATGCCAGTGGGGACACCTGGATGGCCCTGAGGGGAGAGGCGTTGTCCATAAAGCAAGCCATTGTGTAAAAGTATCATGATCACCCCACCCAATCTGTCCGGTGCAGAGGCTTGATAATCCGAATTGGGCGGCAGAATCCATCCTGTTGTTGGCTCCCATAGAGGTTCACCATTGACATCGTATCGCATGACCTTGGACAACGAGTCTTGGCAGAATAACAAGCATCCATTGTCTGATACACTATGCAAGTAGAGTGAATGGGGATAGAGAGCATAGTCTTGTGAGTGCATGACCCCTTTGTGGACCAGCCGGCTTGCTGTCGAGTCGAATTTTTCCAGATAAAGCGAGCCTTTGTCCGCTTGAATCGTTGCATATAGAGCGCGCCATCCTGATCGCCAACAGTTCGCCAGAACAACGCCA
>CAYNUX010000477.1:0-3182 GCA_964400115.1 uncultured Cytophagia bacterium | reverse complement strand
CGATTTGCCGGTCAAGCGTGCCATGATACAAGCCGCTTCCACGGTCTATCTGGTGGCCGATTCCACAAAACTTGGCAAACAATCCCTGGCCAGTCTGGGTGCGCTGTCTCTGATTCATTATTTGATCACCGATGAAAATATTTCCCGGGAATATCGGGATGAATTTTCCAAACACGGCATAGAATTTATCATCGCATCATAATAGCGAAAAAACGAGGTGTTGAGATGTACAAGACCTTAAAACTGGCAGGCATGATGACTCTTGCAGGCCTCGCTATCCTGACCGGTTGTCAAAAAAACGAACAAAGCGGACCTCAAAAAATCGCTGTGGTGATCTCTACCCTCAATAATCCCGATCATCAGACTATGCCGAGAGCTGTGTTCGTTCTGCTAGCAACCGGCTGAGAGGAGATTCCGGATGTCTACAAAATGGCAAATGAATCTCATAAAGAAAAAAAGTCACAAGGCATTACCCAGGGAGCAATTTGTAAAATCAATTCTCAATTATAAACAGGATTTTTATGAAAATCTTAAAACTATTATTAAATCACGTTTTGTTTTTTATTTTTTTCATTGGTTGTCAAGAGGCTATCGATCGCCATGCTGTTGTGATAAGAAACAACCCCACCTTGGAGACAGTCGATCCCTTTGCACCGCTGTCTGTCGGAAACGGGGATTTTGCGTTTACGGCGGATATCACCGGCCTCCAAACTTTTCCTGAATATTATTTTGAAAACGGGATTCCGCTCGAGACCCAGGCCCAGTGGGCATGGCACTCTTTTCCCAATCCCAACGACTATGTCTTGAGTGATGCCAATGCTATGTATGATGTTCATGGCCGTGAGGTAGGCTTTCCGACCAAAGAACGCAGTTCTGCCGGCCAATGGCTGCGCCTGAATCCTCATCGCTTGCCACTCGTGCAAATCGGCTTTGATCTGAAAAAGAGCGATGGCTCTGACATACAGATCGATGACATCCATGCGATTCACCAGCATTTGGAAATGTGGCAAGGTGTGCTGTACAGCTCCTTTACTGTCGAGGGAGAGCTGGTAACGGTGGAAACTCTCTGCCACCCGGATGTCGATATGATTGCCGTCCGGGTCGCATCGCCTCTGTTGGCAGAGGGACGGCTTGGGGTGAATATTCGTTTTCCATATACCCATGATCCCAGGGTAAAAAACAAACCTTCTGGTGATTGGAGTCATCCGGATAGTCATACGACCACTCTTTTAGCCCAAACGCAAAATTCCATTCATTTCCAGCGTGACCTGGATGATACCCGGTTTTTTGTCAGTATGGACTGGACCGATGGCGGAAATATCCGGGAAACGGGAAACCACAGCTATGTATTGTCTGCTTTGAACGAGAATCAGCTCTCGTTTTCCTGTGGCTTTTTCCAGGCTGACCCGCCAGGTATGCCGGATTTTAAAAGTGTGAAATCGGCCTCGGCCGATGCCTGGCAGGCATTTTGGAGCAACGGAGGAATAATCGATTTTGGCAATTGTAAGGATCCCCGGGCCAAAGAGCTGGAACGGCGGGTCGTGTTGTCACAGTATCTCACGCGTATACAATATGCCGGTTCCATGCCGCCTTCCGAGACCGGATTGACCCATAGCAGCTGGTTTGGCAAACACAATACTGAAATGTATTGGTGGCATGCTGCTCATTTTCCTCTGTGGGGCCGCCCGGAACTGCTGGAAAACAGTATGCCCTGGTATCAAACGATCCTTCCCCACGCCCGGGAGACCGCAAAAAAGCGGGGGTATAGGGGAGCCAGGTGGTCAAAAATGGTAGGACCCGACGGACGCGAGAGTCCGGGCGGCAACCCCCTCATTATCTGGAATCAACCCCATCTGATCTATCAGGCAGAGCTGATTTATCGGGCTCATCTGGATCAGGAGACCTTGGAAAAGTACAAGGATCTCGTGCTCGAGACCGCCGAATGCATGGCGGATTATGCGTATTGGCAAGAGAACAACCAGCGCTATGTATTGGGCCCGCCTCTTTGGATCGCACAAGAGATATACAATCCCCGTAACAGCCAGAATCCGTCTTTTGAGCTCGAATATTGGGTGTTTGGCCTGGAGCTGGCGCAAGAATGGCGGACACGCCTGGGTCTGGAACCTGACCCGGAATGGGACCGTGTGATCAAAAACATGTCCCCTTTGCCGGTCAAGGACAGTTTGTATGTCGCCCTTGAATCCAATCCTGATACGTTCGACAACCTGGAAAGCCGCAGAGACCATCCCACCATGCTGGCACCTCTGGGTATCCTTCCCGGCAAGCGGGTGGACAGAAAGATCATGCATAACACCTTTAACCGGGTGCTGGAGACCTGGGATTGGGAAGCCAAAATATGGGGATGGGATTATCCCATGATCGCCATGACGGCCACCCGGCTGGGTGAACCTGCAAAGGCCATTGAAATCCTCCTGATGGATGCGCCTAATAATCATTATACTGCCAATGGCCATTGTCCGCAGCGCCAGGATCTTGCGGTTTATCTGCCTGCCAACGGCGCTCTGCTCTCCGCTGTTGCCCTGATGACCGCAGGTTGGGACGGAGCCGATCTGGATGCGCCGGGATTTCCCAAAGACGGCAAGTGGGATGTACGATGGGAAGGATTACACCCTCTGCCGTAGCAGAGTCGAATAGCCAAATCTGACAGGTGATTTGAGTGAATCATAAAGAGATTAAAACTCATGAAAAAATTATGCACGGCGCTTTCAATGTTTGTTTTGGTCCTGACCTTTGCCTGTGATGCAGAAAAGAAGAATGATCAGATCTATCTCTTTTCCTATTTCAAGGATAATGGACAGGATGGGTTGCATCTGGCTTACAGCTTTGATGCTCTTAATTGGACGGCCTTGAATAACGATAGTTCTTTTCTGAGACCTACTATGTCTATTTTGACCGCTATCGTGAAGATCGTTTTGGAGCGGTTCGGTCGGATGACCTGGAGACGTGGACAGACATCACCGAGCAGGTGCATTTTCCTGAGGACGCCCGTCATGGAACCATTTTTCGGGTTTCCCGGGATGTTTTACAAAAGCTCGTGGATAAAAATTAGATCAAACTTTCAAGAGATGTCTCTGAATCGGCGATTATTTTGCACTGATCTATATCGAGCTGACACCTTTGATGACAAGAAAACCTTAATATCATAAAGAGAATAAATGATG
>CAYNUX010000476.1:0-3183 GCA_964400115.1 uncultured Cytophagia bacterium | reverse complement strand
TCTCCGCAACTGCTTCATTGACTATTTCGTCATTCCATAAGCATAAGGTGATATTGACGGTGATTGCCCCCCGACTGGGGATAGATCTAAATCTTCAAAATGACCGATGGGCACAAATCAATAAAGAGCCCGCGAATTCAGATATCCCTGGTATCAGTTCAATAACCTGTCCTACTCGCTTCACTAAAGAAACTAGCCTTTCAGGGGTCTTTGGATGCAGCCAATCGAAAGGCTTAATATATACAGAGTCGAAACCTGACTTGCGCAGCAAATGTTCCAGAAACCATCTGACAAATGCCGTCTCATCCGGGGAATCACCCAGCCGGGCTTTGAGCCAGGGAATATTTTTCTGAAGAAATATCTGAGGGTTCAACATGTTCGGCTCGGCAAAGCTCATGACTCCGCCCGGCTTCAGGAGATCACGGATTTTCTTCACGGCTGGTGCCATGTCCAGATGATGAAGAATGGAAGAACCGATCACCGCATCGAAGGGGCCATCCACATCGCACGCCTCGAAAGGCTTCTGGATGAGCTCTACACGCTCCGGATCAAGGCCTCGCTTCCGGGCAATCTCCAGGAGCTCCGACGAAATATCCACGGCGACGATATGAGCTCCGCTAGCGGCGAAGCGCTCAGTGAAAAGGCCGGTACCACATCCAATTTCCAGACACCGAACGCCCGGCCCCAATCGGGCTCCCTCGGAAATAAGCGTCGCCCGGCGATCAGCCCGAAGCCGCCCCGCCGGCGTGTTCCACCCCCAAATCCACTCCGGATCATGAGCCGCCAGGAATTGGCCATGGGAAATTTCCCGGTCTGTTTTTTGCACTTGCGTATTTTGCATATCCAGTCCCTTCACTCATCTCAATGTACTTGTTTAACCGGAAATCCGGAAATATAGTGCCCTTTATCAGATGATATCCACGCTCTTTTTGGTAAATTACCTGTTTTAATGAAATATGCATCATGCCATTTCCGTACTCAAGACCGTGAGAAACTTAATGTCAGTGGGATGCAAAGCAGAAATATCTTGAATATCGGCCGATCTTCCTAAAAAATCCACTGAGTCGAAACGATGCTGTAACTCGGTCCAATTCAACTTGCCATTCGAATCCACGGATCCAATAAATTTGACTATGATAACATAAGGGGTATCATATCTCCACCTGAGGTCATTGACGACCAAAGAACCAATTACAACGATTTCCTTGTTATCTATTCGTTCAAGTTGATAAGGCTCTATATTGGGAAAAACAGTCCAGAGGCGCGTGTTGATGGTTCTTGAGAACTTCGGTTTGGTTAATGTCATGGGCCAGAGCTCAAAATGGTTAGGGTTGATGCCTTCTTCAGCTTTAAAATAAACCGAATCCCGGATTGCAAATTTGTATGTTGCGTATGCTGATGAATCGGAGAGCGTATCAAGTTTCAATTGACTGGAAATAAACCAGCTATTCTTTAGTGACCGCAGCGTCGAAGGCCCGACAACCGGCTCGTCAGTGCCGGCGATTTCAGAAATCTGTTCGCTTTCAAGTCCAGGCAACGCACTGTCTTCCCGAAAAGCGGCTTTGGCTTTAATAGCATGTGGAATGACGAAGAATAAAAAGAAAACCAGAGCCATGACCGCCCAGCCTTTTTTCATACATGGATCGGGCTCTATAGATACCTGGTTACTTGGCAAAGCTAGTCCTAAGCATCTTCTGAAACCGATGGAAGCCAGGAGAAACACAAATATGTCACTGGAAATGGCGACTCTGGTTCCACCGTCTGATCCGATAAGGGGTAAAGAGAGAAGGATTCCAGCCAAATAGAGAAGAAGGAAGATGTGTAAGGGGTCCTTTCGATATTGAATAGAAGTCATCAAACCGATAGCCGAAAATGTTAGAAAGAGATAGCGGTAAGCCAAAAACAGAAAGGGAATACTTGTCCATAATAATGGTCTCTCTTTTACTATAGAAACGAAATCACTCAACCTCATATTTGGATCGCTCATAACTGCTAATGGAAAAAAAAGAATAAAAAAATCATACTGAGTAGAAAATGCATGGGGCAAATGAATCAAATAGGATTTATAGCTTTTTACCGCTGCAATGATAAACTGAAAAGGATTTTGAAAAAAAAGCTCCATCGCTCTTTGGTAAATGATCCTGTTCAGTTCACCGAGAGAAAGGGAATTCCGAATACTTTCTTGAATAGCCGGGTCAGCATAGGCAGATGTCCATCCTTTTCCACCGGCCACTTGACCATAAAGTACCATTGCAAAATTGGATCCTGTTCCACTCTCATTGAACAATGCCGATGCAAGAGGATGAAGGCTGTACCCAATGGCGGTGAAGCATAACAACCACAAAGTATATTTTAATTTTGTGGACCATTGTCCATCGAAAAAAAATGGGACAAACGGAACAGTCCCCAAACATAGGACAGCGTATGGCCTCACTGCCTGGGAAAGACCGAGTAGGAAAAAGCCCGTACAGGTATCCGACTTGTCTCCCAATCTGAATCCGCGCCAAATAAGTGCAAAGCTGATAGACAGAATAAGAATTGCCAAATTCTCGGTCATGAAGACAGATGGAGATGTTGGGCGCCATAACGAAAGCAGGGTGACAAACAGGATAACCGCAAGACGTTCCCGAACATCTCTTAAGATATAATATGCTGCAACCACAGCTAAACATGTTAGGATAATTTGGAAGAAAATAGCGGAACTATAATCGACACCGAGCATTGAAAAGATACCGGCAAGAAAAATCGGATAGAGTGGACGACGTCCCGGAATATTTGAAATCCTTTCCCCTTCCAACAAATTTTCTGCTCCGTTTACCCAACCACGTGCGTCGGACCACGGGATTATTCCGATACGGAATGCCTCAAAATGAGTTTCATGGTGCGTGGGCATATTTACGGACAGCCGGAAAAACAAAATACCAATGAAAAAAATAAGGAGCATAATAACACGACGGTGCTTAATGCCATCAAGAGCGATTTCGGTTACCATATTATCGGTATCTTTCGGTCAAATCCGGTTCAGAAACCACGCCGTATTGAATCACTTTGGGAATTTGATTGGTAGGTCGGGTGGAATCGGTAGTAACCAGAGTCCTCATAATTAACTAAATTTTATGCGAGAAGCGGCAAAGGCCGTCATCTTGAGCAACAGCCAGCCATGTCGCCATCGGTCGATGTTCG
>CAYNUX010000475.1:717-3189 GCA_964400115.1 uncultured Cytophagia bacterium | reverse complement strand
CATTGGCAGGAACGGCTATGGCTTTTTCAGCTTGCAGTACCACAGTGCCCAGCTACAAGCGCATTATCGGTGCCAATGACCGGATCTCCATAGGCATGATCGGCTGTGGTAGCCGCGGTTCGGATGCCCACATGCCGGGCGTGCACGCCCATGCAAAATCCGAAAATATCGAGTTTACGGCTCTGGCCGATCCCTGGCGGGTACAGCGTGAAAAAGCCAACGATCAGGCCAAAGAGTGGACTGGCCGCGATGCCCGTCAGTTTATCTCTTATCGCGATTTGTTGGCTCTCGATGATATCGATGCTGTCATGATTGCATCCTGCGACCATCAACACACGACCCACCTGCAGGCCGCTGCCATGGCCGGCAAACACATCTATGTGGAAAAACCCCTGGGCATGGAACTGGAGCGTGTAAAAAAGGCCGTGGATGCCGTGAAAAATGCAGGTGTGATTTGCCAGGTCGGCACCCAGTTGCGCAGCATGGGTTCATTCACAGGATGCAAAGAACTCTATAAAACAGGTATTCTGGGAACCGTGTCCCGTATCGAACAATGCCGCAATAATGAACAGCCCTACTGGTACAAGTATATCCGGCCGGTGAACCGCGAGGATGTAGACTGGCAAGAGTTCCTCATGGATCGTCCCATGCGACCGTTCGATCCTGTGGTCTATTCCGGGTGGTATGGTTATAAAGAATTCTCCGATGGCCCTCTTCCCGGATATGGTAGCCATTTTGTCGATCTGGTGCACTATATCACTGGTGCACAATTCCCTGATGAATGTGTGTGCATGGGCGGCACCTTTACCTGGAATGACGAACATCATTTCACCTGTCCGGATCAGATCCAGGCCACGTGGATCTATCCTGAAGGGTTTATGGTGCACTATTCTTCCAACTTGGGCAATGGATTTGGTGATTCCTTCAAGATGTATGGCGACCAGGGCGTGCTCAAAATGGACCACTGGAACGAGCCTGTCCTGACTGCCGAAGGAGGAAGTCAGAACCGCGGCATCATTCGGGGTGAGAATCCTGTCGAACCGATCGAACGTCCGGATCATTTTCTGGACTGGCTGCAGTGCATGCGATCCCAAAAAACGCCCAACGCCAGCATCGATGCCGGGTACCTGCATGCGGTGGCCTGTATCATGGGTATGGAATCGTATCGCAAAGGGAAAAAAGCGATTTATGATCGAAAAAAGTGTGAAATTAAATTTGCCTAAAATCACTCTTGTCCAAAATAGAAAAAGTCGTTGATAAACCACATGCCAAGCCGCAAAGAATAGTTTTTAGATTGAAAATTTATATAATGAACACTTGACTCTATAATCCTGATCCTTTTTAAGGACACCCTATTTTGGAATTATGCATTTAACTCCTTTTGTTTTCAATCTGGAAAAATCCAGTTCTTTATTATTTTGGACAGCAATGAATGCAGTTTAGCCATTATGGCGATATATTTCCCATCCCATATACTTGACCAGAGCTTCCTCGAGCACATCTGCAGTATAACCAGCGTTCATGGCAGTATGATGCTCGAAACCATTCTCGCAGATAAATTGCATCAAAAACTGGAGATTATCGATCTGAACAACCGCTCTGGAGCCAAATGTCTTTAATTCATCACTGGTAAACTGTCCGTCACCGATATAGCCAACAATGGAACCACTGACATCATCAGTAGAAAGTCTGGCAAAGCTCATCGGTCCGGCTGGCACCCTACCACTGATCGCACCGGCGATGTTCTCATGCCCCAGGGTCGTACCCAGGACGTCGGCAAAAGCAATCCTGGGCTGATCATAAAAACTCTTTGCCCAATTCCCGCAATGAAAGAGTACACATTTATCCGGATCATCGCTATAATTATTGTTCCAGTCGGCCAGAGCACTGGGCGTCTCGGAAGCGAGCTGGAGGGCATACATCGACAGCACACCCGTAATATCGACCTCACAGGCACTGGGCATCATTTGCTCACTCATCATGCTCACCAGTGTACACACATTGATACCATAATTTTGCTGCAGAGAACTCCAGCATTGTATTGCACTGGCTTGCAGTCCATTTTCCTGCATCCACTCTTTGATTACACATCCCAGTCTGGCCATTTTAACCAGAGATTCATTTTTAAGTTCTGGAGCCGGCATATAGGATTGTATCTGTTGCAAAAAAGTTTGAATGTTCTGATCTGATTCTGACATGCGCTCTGCCTTGCCCAAAATCTCTGAAAAATCTACAGTGACCATGGTGATTCCGTTCGCCTCGAGAATTTTTTCACTATACCGCACCGTATTAAAGGCTTCCGGACGAGCTCCGATCGCACCCAGACGAAGGTTTTTAAGCCCTCTGACCACCTTGCAGACATGAACAAAGTTTTCGAGATCCGCTTTGAACAATTCATCGTTCGGATTGACAGTATGCGTTGTTGTCAGCGAAAAAGGAAATCCATACTGCAGCAAATTGTTACAACAGAAA
>CAYNUX010000475.1:0-707 GCA_964400115.1 uncultured Cytophagia bacterium | reverse complement strand
CATCCCGGCGTCTCTCCAAATGAAATTCATCGGGGGCATCGGGATAGGCTTGAATCAGGATCGGAACATCCAATTCTGCCCGGCGTATGGTGTCAGCGATCGATTTTTCGGTCCCAAAGTTGGGCAACAGAACCAATATGCCATCAATCTCATCCCGGTGTGTTCTAAGGAGATCAGCGCAGACCTTGACATCCTGCCAGGTTTCCACGGCACCCAACCGGGTCATTTTTTCATCAGGCATAATGGCAGTGATCCCCATGCTTGAAAACAGCTTGAGAATATCATTTCTGCCCTCAGAAATCAGCTGATCCGGGAAAAAATCCCGATTACCGACCAGAATGCCAAGAGTCTTTTGTTTCATGAACACTTTTCCTTTTTTAGATTGACCATCGTTTTCGAGATTACATTGTCTCAGGTTTATAATGATATTGTCGAACCCTACAGCAAAAAACTGCCAGATAAAGATATACAGCGATTCTGGTCAAATTGGCACCCACAGTTTAACCAAACAAAAAAGTATTTCGTGCATATGGATATTCAGAAAAATTGAATCGAGTTGGTAGATATAAACATGTATACATTTTATCTCATAAAATCAAAATATTTTAAAGCAGGATCCATTGGTTATATCGGCAAGTTGTGGGGCAGGAACAAATAATACGGTCACCTGACCACTACTCTTGATCTTATTCCAGATTTTGCTTTTA
>CAYNUX010000474.1:0-3193 GCA_964400115.1 uncultured Cytophagia bacterium | reverse complement strand
ACAGTATGTGGATGATGCCAAATATAAACTCGGTCTCTCTTATTTTGAACTTTCTCCCAAATATTCACTCGATCAGGAATATACGCAATTGGCTATTCAGCATTTTCAAGAGTTCCTGGAAGAGTACTATTCTAGTGACCTCGTTCCGCAAGTTGAAAAAATGCTTTTGCAAACACGAAATAAACTCGCTCATAAAAAATATTCTTCTGCAGAACAGTACCGAAAAATGGGTGAATACCGGGCTGCAATTATTTATTATAATATGGTTCTTTCCGATTATTATGATACCGAATATGCCGCCAAATCCCAGTACTATGTAGGCGAGTGTTATCGTAAACAAAAAGAGTTTTCTGATTCCGCAAGAGAATTTGCTCTTTTCCTCGCTAAATATCCAAAGCATGAATGGATTTCTGATGCACAAGATAAATTACAAGAGGTCGAGCGCGAGCTTCAGGAAGCTAAAGAAGAACAAGAGACTGTCACCATACAAGAAAAACTCGTTGAAAAGTGAAAGCAGCCTTTTTCGGTGGTTCCTTTGACCCTGTGCATATTGCCCACTTGATCGTGGCAGAGCGTGTCCATGAAAAGTTGGGTCTGGATAAACTATGGATGGTGCCTGCCGCACAATCTCCTCACAAGACTAACCAGCGGCCTGTTCCGGGTTATCATCGTATGGCAATGTTAGAGTTAGCCCTGCAAGGACAGGATCGTTTGATTGCCAGCGATCTTGAATTAAAAAGGGGGGGGATTAGCTACACGCTGGATACACTAGGGAAAATCCGGGATTTACATGGGGAATCACTGGATAAACTCTATCTAGTCATCGGTGCGGATAATGTCGCCTCTTTTGCAAAGTGGCACGAACCCAAAAAAATCATCAAACTTGCTGATCTTGCCATTGTTGGACGTCCTTCTTATCCATTTCAACTTCCCCAGTTTGTCGATGCAAAACAATGTGTGCAAGTCGACATCCCGCTTTTAGAAATTTCTTCTTCAGATATTCGTAAACGGATCAAAGCACGTGCCAGTTTTCGTTACCGGGTCCCAGATTCTGTACATGAGTATATCATTCGCAATCAGTTGTATCGGCCCTGAGGACAATGGGAGAAATTAAATGCATCCGCTAAAAATTGCCCAGATATGTTCCTCGTCATCATGGGGAGGGATGGAAATGCACGTCACCCAGCTGTCAACGGATCTGATAGAACGCGGTCATCAGTGTACTGTTTTTTGTTCGCCCTCTAGCCCACTCGACAAGGACGCGGCCGAACGTGGCATCGAAACCCAGGCTTTTTCACCTGGAGGATATTTTTCTCCGCGATCTATCGTGTTGCTTGCAAAACAACTTTTTGCTAAAGAGTTCGACATTGTACATGCCCATTATTCCAAAGACCTCTGGTTTATTGTTCCGGCTTTGACAATCAAAAGGCTCAGCAATGTCCCTCTCGTTTTTATAAAGCACATTGGAACCCAAAAAGCTAAACGAGATCCATTCCATAAATGGATCTATAATCGTGTCTGTAAAATTATTGCCATCTCTAAAGTCATAGCCGATAATCTGAAAGCCACTCATCCTGTACCTCCCGACAAAATAGAGATATTACATCATGGCGTCGATGTACCAGCCTATGATAATGCTCTGGAGCAAAGAGCACAGACGAGAAGCCAGTTAGGTCTTAATGAAAACCATTTTGTGATCGGTAATGTCGGTCGACTAGAAGTGGGAAAAGGCCATCTTGAATTTATCGAGATGGCCAAAAGGATCAACAAAACCCACCCGTACACCCGGTTTATGGTCATAGGAGAACCTACCAAGGGTGAAGAATTTCGAGCTCGGGTTATTTATGATTCCCTGGTAGCGAGCGGAATCGAGGATCTCTTTATAATGACCGGATATCGTAAGGATATTCCAAACTTGTTAGCCGCAATGGATTGTTTTGCATTTCCTTCCAGGGCAGAAGCCTTTGGCCTTGTTGTCATAGAAGCCATGGCAGCAAAATTACCCATTGTCGCTTGCAAGAGCGATGGTATTCTCGATATCATCGACGATGGAAAACATGGCCTGCTTGTTCCACCTAAAGATAGTCTTGCCTTGACCAAAGCAGTTACCTTTCTTCTTGAAAACGAGAAAGTGCGTCAAAATTATGCAATGCGCGCTCGTCGACGTGTAGAAAAATATTTTTCTCGTGCACGGTCGTTGGACCACCTGGAGGCACTTTACCAGGAATGCCTGCAAATGAAAGGCCAGGTCTTCACTTGATAAAACCCGTGATGACGATTATGTCTCTTTAATTTTATACTTTCCTCTACTATCCCGACTATTACGCAATTGATTCTGGTGAATCGTTATATTTTCACTGTTTTTAATTTTTTATTGCTTTATTCAGCAATATTGCGTATTGTTTTGAGCCGATTAAGCTGCTCTGCTGTGAGGGTACAATAGACGGTTAACTCGAAGGTTTGAGAGTTTAGTTTCCGCAATTCCGCTTTTTTCCTCTACATTATTATGACCTAATATAGGGTTGATTAATACGGGAATCCAGCCATGGCAGTAGAAAGAATCATCCGATTGATGAAAAATGTTCCGTTATTTGCGAAAATGCCCGATCCAGATGTCTCTCAAGTTGCAGATCAATGTGTGCGTCGAGAATGTTATCGGGATCAGGTAATTCTTGTTGAAGAAGATGTGGGGCAAACACTATTTATTATCCTCAGAGGAACAGTCAAAATCACTCGCACCAGTGATGAAGGCCGTGAGGTCATTATTACCATTTTAAAAGCAGGCGATTTTTTTGGAGAACTCTCTCTTCTCGATGGTAAAGGACGCTCTGCGACAGTGGTTGCTATGGAGGAATCCGAATTATTGACCCTGAGACGAAGTGAATTTTTGCTTCTTTTGGAACGATATCCACAATTATCGATCGAATTGCTCAAGGTACTGGCCGCCCGTATCCGTCAGTCCAATTTTCAAATCGAAAATCTGACTATCCAGGACGCGATCGGCAGGGTTGGTGCTGCTTTGATTCATGTCGCAGAACAAACAGGATATCCGCGTGATGATGGTTTGATTATTCCTAAACTTCCGGTCCAGCAGGATCTGGCCAATATGGCTGGCACAGCCAGAGAAACGATTTCTAGAATCATGGCTCATTTCGAGACCCGCGGATTGATTAAAAGAGATGGGCACCGGGGC